>JALOQG010000530.1 GCA_025453505.1 Myxococcota bacterium
GCCGAGCGCAAGCCCCTTGCGGAGGAGAACCTCCAGGTCTGACGCGCGCCGGCCTTACTCCGCGATCAGCTTCGAAGCCACGAAGATCGCCAGGCCGGCGAGGCCGCCGATGAGCGTGCCGTTGATGCGGATGTACTGCAGGTCCCTGCCGACCTCGGCCTCGATCTTGCGGCTGAACGTCTCCGCGTCCCACTTGCGCACGGTCTCGGCGATCAGCTGCGCGACCTCGTCGCGCCGGCTCTCCACCAGCTCGAGCACTGCGCCGCGCAGCCAGCGGTTCAACTTGCGCCGCACGGTCTCGTCGCGGTCGATCAGCTCGCTGATGCCTTCTGCGATACCCGCGAGGTGCCGCGCGATGGCGGAGTCCGGGCGCTCGGCGTCGGTGGTCATCTCCGCGCGGAAGTCCTCCCACACCTCGCGCACGTATCGCCCGAGGGCGGGGTGGTCGAGCAGGCGGGCCTTGAGCGCCTCGCCTTCCTCGCGGCGCTGCGGTGAGGTACGCAGCTCGGTTGCGAATCGCCGGATCGCGTCGTCGAGCTTCGCGCGGAACGTGTGCTCCGGATCGCGTGCGAGCTCCTCGAGGGTCGTCTCCACCGCTTCGATCAGCTTGTCCGAGACTCTCTCGTCGATGCCGAGCTTCTGCCAGAGCCAGCCCGTCCGTTCGCGCACCCGCTGGCGGATCTCGGGCTCCGCATCGGTGAGGAGCTTCGCTGCCTGCTGCAGCATCTCGTCGACGAGCGGCCGGTGCCGGTCGTGCGCGGTGAGCGTCTCGAGCAGTTCGCCCGCCACCGGCGAGAGCTCGATGCCCGAGAGACGCTTGGCGAACAGGTCGCGGACGAGCCGCTGCACGTCGTCGTCGTCGAAGGCCTGCAGCAGGGCGGGCACGAAGCGGGCGGCACGGGTCGCGAACAGCTTGCGGTTCGCGGGACGCGCCAGCCAGCGGGCGAGCGCCCCGGCGGCGATGTCGGCGCCGGCGAGACGCGCCGCGACGGCGTCGCTCGCGAGGAAGTTCTCGGCGACGAACTTGGCGAGCCCGCTGCCGATGCGGTCCTTGCTGCGCGGGATGATCGCCGTGTGCGGGATCGGCAATCGCAGCGGATGGCGGAAGAGCGCGACGACGGCGAACCAGTCGGCGAGCGCGCCCACCATCCCCGCTTCCGCGAACGCGCGCACGTAACCCAACCACGGGTAGTCGTGCTCGAAGGCGCGCGCGAGCAGGAAGACGAAGGCCATCGCCACCAGCAGGGCCGTGGCGACGGTGCCGACGCGACCACCGGCAGCGACGCGCTGCGCTTCGGCGGGCGAGGGGGACGGCGACGGGATCAGGGCGGGTCCGGGAGCCGGCTGGGACGGGGAATCATAGCGTCGCGGCGCTCGCGCAGTCGCACGGCCGCGCGCGCTCGCCGATCCCGCGGGAGGCGCTCGCGTAAAATCGCAGGCTTCGTCTCGATGCTCCTTCCATGGTCCGCACCCGCTTCGCTCCCAGCCCCACGGGGTACCTCCATATCGGCGGCGCGCGCACCGCCCTGTTCTCATGGGCCTATGCACGCCGCCACGGCGGCGCGTTCGTGCTGCGCATCGAGGACACGGACACCGAGCGCCACACCGAGGCGGCGGTGACCGCGATCTACGAGAGCATGCGCTGGCTCGGGCTCGATTGGGACGAAGGGCCGTTCCGCCAGATGGACCGGCTCGCCCGCTACGCCGAGGTGGCCGAGGCGTTGGTCGCGCAGGGGCACGCGTACCGCTGCTACTGCTCGCGGGAGGAGCTCGACGCCATGCGCGAAGCACAGCGCGCGCGGGGCGAGAAGCCGCGCTACGACGGGCGCTGGCGCCCGGAGAACGCGCAGGCCCTCAGCCCCCCTGCCGGGGTGACGCCCGTCATCCGCTTCCGCAACCCCGATTCAGGCGAGGTCGGCTGGAACGATCTCGTCAAGGGACCGATCGTGATCTCGAACCGCGAGCTGGACGACCTCGTCATCCTGCGCGCGGACGGCGTGCCGACCTACAATTTCGGCGTCGTCGTCGACGATCTCGACATGCGCATCACCCATGTCATCCGCGGTGACGACCACGTCAACAACACGCCGCGCCAGATCAACATCTACGCTGCCCTCGGCGCCGAGGTGCCCCGATTCGGGCACGTGCCGATGATCCTCGGCCCGGACGGCGAGAAGCTGTCGAAGCGGCACGGCGCGGTGAGCGTGACCCAGTACGACGAGGACGGATACCTGCCCGAGGCACTCGTCAACTACCTCGCTCGCCTCGGCTGGTCGCACGGCGACGCGGAGGTGTTCTCCAGCGCGCAGTTCGTCGACTGGTTCGAGCTCGACCACATCAGCCGCTCTCCTGCCCAGTTCAACCCGGAGAAGCTCGCGTGGCTTAACGGCCAGTACATCAAGGCGGCTCCCGTGGATCGTCTCGCGCGATTGGTCGCGCCGCGCATCGAGCGCGAGGGCGGTGTGCTCGCCAGCGGCGCGCCGCTCGAGCAGGTCGTTGCGCTGGTGAAGGATCGCGCGAGCACGCTGAACGAGCTCGCCGACAGCGCTCTGATGTTCTATCGCCGTGTGCACGCGTCGCCCGAGGTCCTGGCGCAGCACGTCACGGCCCAGGTGAAGCCC
>JALOQG010000184.1 GCA_025453505.1 Myxococcota bacterium
CGACATCGAGACGATCGTCGCGTCGGCCTGGCGCTACTACGAATCGCGCCGCGCGGCGCGCGACGCTCACGCGACCACTGGCTAGTCTGGCGCGATGAAGCAGCGGAACTGGATCCTCGTGGCGGCACTCGCGGTGGTCGGCGGGACGACGATCGGTTGTGGGCAGCAGGAAGGAGTCGCGGCGGCGCCGCTCTCTGAAGCCGCGCAGCGCGGTCAGGTCGTCTACAACGGCGTGTGCATCGCCTGCCACAACACGAACCCGGCGCTCGACGGCGCGCTCGGCCCCGGCAATGCGCACGCGTCACGCGAACTGGTGGAGGCGAAGGTCGTGCGCGGCGAGTACCCGCCCGGCTACACGCCGAAGCGGCCCTCGCGCGCGATGCCGGCCTTCCCGCACCTCGCCGACAAGGTCGACGACCTGACCGCATGGCTCACGGAGTGCTGCCCCGCGAAGTGACGCGGACCCGGCCTCGATCCGGCGAATCCATCCTGGATCCCCGCACCGGGACCGGCGGCGAGCGGATGCCGGATCGGGGCTAGTTCAGCACCGCTCCGATCACGTACAGCACGATCGCGAGGGCGAGGCCCATGTGGATCGTGCCGGACACGGTCGAGAGGAACTTCTGGCGCGCCTGTCCGGTGCCGACGAGCATGTTGAACTCGAAGGCCAGCATGATCACGAGCGCGACGATCCAGTAGATCGCGTCGTTGTTGCCGTTGTGCAGCCAGCCCATGTGGCTCGCGGCGCCCATGAAGAAGAGCATCGGGATCGAGAAGAGCGTGTTGGTGCGCGACGCGAGGCCCGCGCGCGCGCCGAAGGCCGCGGCCTCCGCGATGGCCGTGCCGCCCTTCGCGACCTGCTCCGCCGACGCGATCACGACCTTCTGCGCGGGCCAGATCACGAACCAGACGTTCGCCCACATGAAGGTGCCGAGGATGCCGCCGGTGAGGATGCGCGTCATGTAGCCGTCGCCGAGCGACACGCCCTGGTGCATGCGGCCGATGATGATGATCCAGCCGGTGAGGAAGAGAACGGCGTCTGCACGAAGTTGAAGTAGTAGAGGATGCCGATCCAGGTGATGCCGGCGAGGAAGTGGATCCAGCGCATCAGGAACATCCAGCCGTCGGCGGTCGTCACGATTTCCATCGACTCTCTCCCTTCGAGCTTCGTGGCACGATGCAGGCCGCGCGCAGTCTAGCGGCACGTGTCGGCTTCGGGACCCTGATTCGTCGCGAGCGCCGCGACCCGGCGCGCGAGTCCGTTCCAGCCGAGGCGGCCGAAGAGGTCTGCAGCGAGAGCGGGATCGGGACCTCGCCACGCGAAGGCATCGAGGGGCAGCGTCGCGCCGGGCGCGTCGCGCCGAAGCCGCGCGAGTTCGCGGACCTGCAGCGCCCGATCGCGCCCGGCCACGAATCGCTCCGCCAGTCCGACGCCGCCTCGGATCCCCACGCCGCGCCACGCTTCGCCCTGCGGCGGGATCGCTTCGAGGGAACCGAACGCGACGAGCAGCTGCGCCGCCGTCCTGGGGCCGATTCCCGGCACGCCGGGCAGGTTGTCCACCGCGTCGCCGACCAGCGCGAGGTAGTCCGGAATCTGCGCGGGCGCGACGCCGAAGCGCTCGCGAACCCCGTTCGCGTCGAAGCGCTTCGCACGCGCGAAGTCGAGCATCGCGACGCGGCCGTCCTCGCGCACGAGCTGGGTCAGATCCTTGTCCGCGCTGAGCACCAGGACGTCGCCGCCGTTCGCGACGACGGCGTCCGCGGCGGTCGCGATCAGGTCGTCGGCCTCGAAGCCCTCGGCCACGAGCACCGGAATGCCGAGCGCGCGGGTGATCGCGTCGCAGATCTCGAACTGCGGCTCGAGATCGGGCGGCGCTTCGGTGCGGCCCGCCTTGTACTCGGCGAAGAGTTCGTTGCGGAAGCTCGTCATCGCGAAGTCGAAGGCGCACGCGAAGTGCGTCGGCGCGAGTTCGCCGAACATGCGCAGCAGCGTCGCGGCGAAGCCGTGCGCGGCATGCACCGGCGTCCCGTCGGGCGCGTGCATCGGCGGCATCGAGAAGTAGGAGCGGAAGACGTAGACGTAGGCGTCGACGAGATGGACGACGGGCGCGCTAGACACCTTCGCTGAGGAGCGACTTCGCGATCGTGTCGAGCTGGATGAACGACGTGCCCTCGTAGATCTTGCCGATCTTCGCGTCGCGCAGGTACTTCTCGGCCGTGCACTCGGTGGTGAAGCCGACGCCGCCATAGAGTTCGAGGCACTCGGACGCGACGCGCTCGGCGATCTCGCTCGCGAACCACTTCGCCATCGCCGCCTGGCGCAGGAACGGCTGGCCGGCGTCGTGCAATCGCGCGGCGTTGTACGAGAGCAGGCGCGCGGCCTCGACGTCGATGGCGCAGCGCGCGAGGCGGTGTCGCACCGCCTGGAACTCCGCGAGCTTCTGGCCGAACTGCTCGCGCTGCTGCACGTACGCGAGCGCGCCCTCGAGCGCGCCCTGCGCGAGCCCGACCATCTGCGCGGCGATGCCGATGCGGCCCTCGTTCAGCGTCTCGATCGCTACCTTGTAGCCCTTGCCGACGGCGCCGAGCACGTCCTCGCGCGACACCACGACGTCCTCGAAGACCAGCTCGCAGGTGCTCGACGCGCGGATCCCGAGCTTGTCCTCCTTGCGCGGGATCGAGAAGCCGGCCGCGCCGCGTTCTACGACGAAGCACGTGATGCCCTTGTAGCCGGCGGCCGCGTCGACCGTGGCGAAGACGAGAAAGAGCCCCGCCTCGCCGCCGTTGGTGATCCACAGCTTGCGGCCGTTCAGCAGGTAGCCGTCGCCTTTCGGCGTCGCGCGGCACGCGAGGGCGAAGGCGTCGCTGCCCGAGCCGGCCTCCGAGAGCGCATACGCGCCGACCGTTCCCGAGCCGAGCTGGCCGAGCATGCGCTCCTGCTGCTGCGGCGTCCCGAACTTCCTGACGGCGTTGATCACGAGCGTGTTCTGCACGTCGCACACCACCGCGACCGACGCGTCCACGCGCGCGAGTTCCTCGATCGCGAGGATGCTCATGAAGAACGTCGCGCCGGCGCCGCCGAGCGTCTCCGGCACCTCGATTCCCATCAGGCCGAGCTCGAAGAGCCACGGCACGACCTCGGGGCGCAGCTTGCCTTCGCGATCCATCGGACCCGCGATCGGTCGCAGCCGCTCCTCGGCGAACGCGCGCACGGTGTCGCGGAATACGCGCTCTTCGTCCGTCAGATCGGTGAGGGCCGGACGCTCGCTCATCGCCGCTCCTCGAAGATCGCCTCGGCCACCGTCTCCGCGGCGCGGTCCAGCGGCAGCTCCCTGGTGAGCCCGTCGCGGCGGCGCTTCCACTCGACCTTCTTCTCGGCGAGCCCGCGCGGACCGACGACGAGCCGGTACGGAATGCCGACGAGGTCGGCGTCCTTGAACTTGACGCCGGGGCGCTCGTCGCGGAGATCGAGCACTACGTCGATGCCCTGCTGGCGGAGCGCGTCGTAGAGACGCTCGCCGGCTTCCTGCGGCTCGACTTCGCCGGGATTCAGCACGGAGATCACGACCTCGAACGGCGCGACCGTCACCGGCCAGATGATGCCGTTGGCGTCGTGGTGCGTCTCGGCGATCGACGCCATCACGCGCCCGATCCCGATGCCGTACGAGCCCATCACGATCGGCGTCGAGTTGCCGGCCTCGTCCTGCACCAGCGCGCCCATCGCCTCGGTGTAGCGGGTGCCGAGCTTGAAGATGTGGCCGACCTCGATCGACTTCGCGACGCCGAGCGCGGCGCCGCACGCCGGACACGCTTCGCCGGCGCGCACTTCGCGCAGGTCGAGCCACGCGTCGACGCGCACGTCGCGCGCGACGTCGACGCCGCGCAGGTGGAAGCCGTCCTTGTTGGCGCCGGTGGTCATGCCGCAGCGGCCTTCGAGCGCCGCGTCGGCGACGATCCGGATGCCCGCGACGCCGACCGCGCCGAGACTGCCCGCCGACGCACCGAGCGCTGCGCGGATTTCCTCGGGCTGCGCGGGCCGCGCCTGCACCGCACCGGTGCCGTCGCGCAGTTTCTGTTCGGAGAGCGCGTGGTCGCCGCGCAGCAGCACGAGCGCGATCTGATGACTCGGAGGGCCAGGCGCTTCGCGCCCTGCGGCGTCGAGCACGTACACGAGCGTCTTGATCTGGTGCTCGGCCGCGGCGCCGCCCTCGAAGCGCACGAGATCCTCGATCGTGCGCACGCCCGGCGTCGCGAACTCTTCCGGCGCCGCGAGACCCGCCGCGTCGGCGACCTCCGCGAGCTGCGACGTCGCCTTCTCGAGATTCGCGGCATAGCCGCAGGCGCCACACGACGCGACCCAGTCCTCGCCCGCGTCGCTCGTCACCATGAACTCGATCGACTCGCTGCCGCCCATCGCGCCCGACGACGCCTCGACCGCGAGCGGCGCGAGCCCACAGCGCTCGAAGATGCGGCGGTACGCGTCGAAGTGGAGCTGGAAGGCGTGGTCGAGCCCGGCGCGGTCGAGGTCGAGCGAGTACGAGTCCTTCATCACGAACTCGCGTACGCGCAGCAGGCCCGACTTCGGGCGCGGCTCGTCGCGGAACTTGGTCTGGAGCTGGTACCAGATCTGCGGCAGCGCGCGGTACGAACGCACCTCCGACGCAATCGACGCGAAGACCTCCTCGTGCGTCATGCCGAGACACATCTCGGCGCCGCGGCGGTCCTTCAGGCGGAAGAGCTCGTCGCCCATCACGTCCCAGCGGCCCGAGCGTTGCCACAACTCGGCGGGATGCAGCGCCGGCAGGCGGAACTCCTGCGCGCCCATCTTGTCCATCTCGTCGCGCACGATCGTCTCGATCTTGCGGCACACTCGCCAGCCGAGCGGCAGGATCGAGTAGATGCCCGCCGAGAGCTGGCGGATCAGCCCCGCGCGCACGAGCAGCTTGTGGCTCACCGCCTCGGCGTCGGCGGGGTCGTCGCGCAGTGTCGGAATGAACGTATTGGACCAGCGCACGGCGTTCTCCTCGGGTCGGTCAACCTAACTGTTCGAAGGGTCCACCGCGACGATCACGCTGGCATGTGCGAGCTGTTCCAGCGCACCGCCGATGCGAGCGATCTCGAAGGACCCGAAGAGCGCCGCGACGGCCGCGGGCGCGAGTGCGCACGCGACGAGCGCCGACTCGAGCCCCTCGTGGCGGAACAGCGCGCGGCCGCGATCCGACGCACACAGGTGCAGGCCGAGCGCCGCCGGGCCGAGACCGGCGAGCGTGTGCGCGAGATCCTCGCGCGCGAGATCCGCGTCGCGCAGCGCGAAGCGAAGCCGGCTGCCGACGCGCGGCGATGCGGACACCGCGAGCGCGCGCCGCTCCGGCGCGAAGCCGGCGATGCGGCGCGCGATCCAACTGGTGCCGCGCGGCAGCGCGACGAGCAGGCTCTCGGCCGCGCGGCGCAGGTCGTCGGCGAGCGGTTCGCGCGCGACGTCGCGGAACACGTCGAGGGCGGGCTTGCCGTCGAGTTCGAGCACCCAGTGTCCCGAAACGCGCGTCACGACGAGCGGGTCCGTGATCGGGCGACAGCCCTGACTGACGCCGACGCGTGCGGGCCGCGCGAGCGGAAGCACGAGACCGCAGGCGCCGAGCGCGGCGCGGCGGTCGCCGCACGCGAGCAGTTGCCGGCCCGGCGCTTCGAGCGCCGCTCCGGCGCCGACGACGGTCGCGGGAGCGAGCGCGGCGAGCGCCTCGACGAGGCGCGCGGGATCGGGCCCGAGCGGATCCGCGAAGACGACGACGAGATCCGACTCACCGAGCGATCGCGCGAGCCGCCCCTCGACCTCGAGCCCGATCGCGTCGGGGCCGTCGTCCCGCCCGATCGCGAACGGGGCGGCGTCGACGCCGGAGATCGCCAGCACGGCGATCGCCGGTCCGTTGCCGGCCTCGACTTCGCCGGCCGCGACCGCGTGGCCGAGCACGCCGACGAGCGCGCGGGTTCCGAGGATGCCGCGCGCCGCGGCCGTGGCCGCAGCGAGATCGACGGGGCCGGCGGCAAAGAGGAGCGCCGCATCGGCGGCGAGAGATCCCGCCTCGGCCAGGGCGCGCGAGGCCGCATCGGCCGCCGCGCGGGCGGCGTCCGGATCGCAGGAGAGCGCGGCGCCGGCTCGGATCATGGCCGGCCAGCATAGGGTCCGCGACGTCGCGAGGGTCGGGTTCCCTCGCCGGACCGGTTCGGCTAGGATGCCGCCGCCGCGTGGTCCGATTCCCTCCTTCGCGCGGCAGCTCCTTCGGAAATGCCCCCTCGGCATCAACCGACCCCCAGGAAAGCCAGGATTGGCGGTGGCTGACTACGAGCGCATCGAGCGCGAGAGCGACCTCCGGGCGCTGGCGCGCGAGCTTCTTCGAGAGAAGGAGATCGCGGTCGATACCGAGGCCGACTCCTTCTACCACTACTTCGACAAGACCTGTCTGGTCCAGATCGGGACCAGCAACGGCATCTATCTGATCGACCCGCTCGCGCTCGGCGGTCCCGCCGAGCTGGCGCCGCTGGGTCCGGTCTTCGCGTCCAAGAAGATCCGCAAGGTCTTCCACGCCGCCGAGTACGACCTCTTCGTCCTCAAGCGCGACTGCTCCTTCGAGTTCGAGAACCTCTTCGACACGATGATCTCGGCGCAGCTGCTCGGCTATCCCGCCGTCGGGCTCGCGGCACTCGCCAAGCGCCACTTCGACGTCTCGCTTCCGAAGGACGAGCAGCGCTCGGACTGGTCGTCGCGGCCGCTGCGGGAGATGCAGCTCATCTACGCGGCAGCCGACGTCACCTATCTCGTGCGCCTCGCCGACGTGCTCGAAAAGGAGCTCGTCGCCGCGGGACGCCTCGAATGGGCGAAGCAGGAGTTCGAGGCGCTGATCCGCCGCACCTGGCCGGTGCGCGAGTTCGACGGCGCCGGC
>JALOQG010000185.1 GCA_025453505.1 Myxococcota bacterium
CCCCGCGCGTGCCCGAGGCGCTGCTCGCGCAGCTCCGCGTGGGCGGGCGCCTCGTGATCCCCGTCGGCGAGACGGGTGAGCTGCAGTCGCTCGAAGTGCACGAGCGCGGTGAGGATGGATTCACGGTCCGTCACGTCACGCCGGTACGATTCGTTCCGATGACCGGCGAAGTCCGGAAGCGAGGCAGCGAGTGAAGTACGAGCAGATCCAGGTCGAGCGGCGCGACGGCGTGGCGCTGCTCACGCTGCAGCGCCCCGAGCGACTCAACGCGTGGACGCCGCGCATGAGCGTCGAGCTCGCGGATGCGGTCGAGCGCGCCAACGCGGATGCGGAGGTCGGCGCAATCGTGCTGACCGGCGCGGGCCGCGGCTTCTGCGCGGGCGCCGACATGGAAGCGACCTTCCAGACGCGCATCGACGGCGTCGATCCCGGGGACGACACGGCGGGCGGCGAAGGCGGCCTGCCGCGCGGGCTCGACTGGGTGGCGCAGGTACGCGACGCGAAGCCGATGCTGGCCGCCGTGAACGGCGCCGCAGTCGGCATCGGCCTCACGATGATCCTGCCCTGCGACGTGATCGTCGCGTCCGAACGCGCGCGCTTCGGGATGTTCTTCATCAAGATGGGACTCGTGCCGGAGCTCGCGAGTACGCACTTCCTGGTACAGCGCATGGGCTTCGGCCGCGCCAGCGAGATGTGTCTGTCGGGTCGTCTCTATGGTGCCGAAGAGGCGCACCGGCAGGGGCTCGTGGACCGTCTCGTCGCGCCCGAGTCCCTGCTCGAGGAGACGCTCGCGCTCGCGCGCGAGATCGGCGCGAATCCCGCCCCGCAGCTCCGCATGATCAAGCAGCTGCTCACGCGCAACGGATCTGCGACGGACCTCGCAGACATCCAGCGATCCGAGTCGGCGCTGCTGCGCGCCTGCTGGGAAACGCCCGAGCACCAGGAAGCCGTGCGCGCGTTCCTCGAGAAACGTCCGCCGAAGTTCCGCTGAAACCTACAAGTGGTAGGCGCGGCGGCGCTCGGTGCGGAAGCGCGCGAGACGCGCCGCAGTCTCGGGCGGCACGTCGAGGAATCGGACGCCCATTCCGATCGACGCCTGCGCCCGGCGCAGGTTCCCCGGCACGTTGTTCCACATCACCTGCGCGCGCAGCGCGACCTCGCCGTCGTCGAGCGGCAGGAAGAGGTCGATCGTCCCGCCGCGCAGCGCTGGACGCGGCGTCGCGAGGTACGCGCCCACCTGCGACAAATTGCAGACGAGCGCGACGCGCTCGCCCGTCTTGGTGACGACGCGGGCGCGGAAGGACACGGGCACGCGGGCGTCCTGCCTCGGAGCCGAGGCGGAGCCGGCGTGATGCGCCTCGTTCAGGACGAAGCGCAGCTCCTCCTCGTTGAACGGCTCGGCCAGCACGAAACGGGCGCCGGATTCGCGGAGCTCTTTCGCATCGGTCTCCGTCGGACGCGGACCGAAGACCACCCAGATCAACTCGCGCCCGCCCGCCGCGTGGATTTCGCGCAGCGCGGCTCCGGGCGCAGACAGGCCGTGATCGCTGGCCAGCAGACCGACGCGAATCGGCGATCGCGCGTCCGCCAGCGCGCGCCACGCCGAAGCGACGTCGGTGGCGGGCAGGCCGCGGTACTCGAGGACGAGCAGGTGGCCGCCGATCTGGCGCATCCGGCGCTCGGGTCCGAGCACGAGCACGGGCTGGCGATCGGGGGAGGCTGTCGATTCCGGGGCCACGCGGAGGCCATCGGCGCCCCGACACCGGATCTTGACGACTCGCTAGTCGCCGTCCCGACGGCCGTGCGCTGCGAGGACCTGCGCGACGCAGCCGCTGAGCCGCTCGGCGGTCGGGAGGTGCAGGAACTCGTTCGGCCCGTGGGCGTTGGCGCCGGGCCCGAGCACGCCGGTGATGAGGAACTGCGCCGCCGGAAAGCGCGCGCCGAGCATCGCCATGAACGGGATCGTCGCGCCTTCGCCCATCGAAACGGCGCCACGCCCGAACCAGGCGCGCGACGCGTCCTCTAGCGCGGTCGCGAGCCACGGCGCCGTCGGCGCTGCGCTCCAGCCCTGCGCGGGTGCGTCTCCCGTCCAGGCGACGCGGGCGCCGTAGGGCGGTTCGGCACACAGGATTTCCCCCATCGCGTCGGTCGCCGCTGCGGCGTCCACGGTCGGCGGCAGCCGCAGCGAGAGTTTCAGCGTGGTGTCGGGACGCAGCACGTTGCCGGCGTGCGGCAGGGCGGGCAGCCCGTCGGCGCCCGTGATCTCGAGCACGGGTCGCCAGGTGCGATTGAGCACGAGCTCCGTGCCGTCGCTCGTCACGGGCCGGACGCCTGCCACGAACGGGAAGCGCGTGTGCAGGCCGTCGCCGAGCACGGCCGCCGCGGTCGCCGCCTGCGCGACGCGTTCCGCCGGAATCGGGGCGTGGAAGCGAGCGGGCCGGATCGCGCCGGTCGCCGCATCCTCGATCCGATCGAGAAGCTGGCGTGCGATGCGAAAGCTCGACGGCACGACGCCGCCCGCATCGCCCGAGTGCACGCCCTCTTCGAGCACGTCGACGCGCAGCGCCCCGGCGGCGATGCCGCGCAGCGAAGTCGTGCACCAGAGCCGTTCGTAGTCGCCGCAGCCCGAGTCGAGCCCGATGACGAGACTCGGCGTGCCGATCCGCGCGGCGAGGTGCTCCATGTAGAAGGGCAGGTCGTAGCTCCCGCTCTCCTCGCATGTCTCGATCAGCACGACACAGCGCGCGTGTCGGGCGCGGGTCGCCTGCAACGCCCCGATCGCAGTGACGGCTGCGAAGACGGCGTAGCCGTCGTCGGCGCCGCCGCGGCCGTAGAGCCGATCGCCGCGCCGCACGGGTGTCCACGGTCCGAGCCCTTCGCTCCAGCCTCGCATCTCGGGCTGTTTGTCGAGATGCCCGTAGAGCAGGATGGTGTCGTCGACGTCGCCCGGCACTTCGAGCAGCAGCACGGGCGTACGGCCCGGCAGGCGCACGACGTCGAGGACGAGTCCCGCGATGCGCTCCGTCCGTACCCACTCCGCGGCGAGTGCGATCACGGCCTCGAGATGTCCGTGCGACACCCATTGCGCGTCGAACGCGGGCGACTTCGCGGGAATCGCGACGTAACGCTCGAGCGCGGGCACGATCGACCCGGACCAGCCGCGCGCGACGCGATCCCGTGCGGCCGAGAGATCCATCGCCGCTCCGCTCAGCGATCGACGAGGGCGCGCAGCTCCTCGAGGTGCTTCGCGACCGAGTCGGGCAGGTTCGGTCCGCCCGAGCCCGTGTAGCCGACCAGCGTGTCCTCCTCGAGCAGCAGGTACGCCTCCGCGGCGAAAGGCTCCTTCGGGGCCAGGCGGATCGCCGACTCGAGATAGAGACCGGCTTGCGAAACCCACTGGCGGTCACCGACGTGCGTCTCGCACAGACCGAGCAGGTAGTAGGCCTCCGCCGCGTCGCGGGTCGTAGGCGGGGGAAGCGCGAGGAAGCGCTGCAGCAGGCTCGACGCCGCGAGGTAGTGGACCCAGCCGGCGCGATCGGCCGGCACCGTCTCGAGTTCGCGGGCGCGGTCGATCAGGGCGCGCGCGCTCGCGAGATCCGGCGTCCGGTCCCGGTACGGCGCGAGCTCCTGCAGCGCGCGGCTCCACTGCTCGCTTCGCGAAGCGATCCAGCGTCTTGCGCGCGCGGCCGTAGTCGTCCTCGACCCGCACCATCAGGGTCAGGTAGTCGACGAGCGGCCCGAGCAGATCGCCGGCGTGGATCTTCGGCGTCGCCAGCAGCTTCTCGTAGCTCCGAGCGGCCTCGTCGAACTGCCGCGTCGCGACCTCCAGCCGCGCGCGTTCTGCCAACGGCAGGTTCCGCAGCGCCGACTCGTCCACGAAGTGCCGTGCGACGGGTGTGTTCCCCGCAGCGCGCTGCTTCGTGTGGCAGGCCACGCAGTTCTCGGTCGTCTGCTGCACCTGGAAGGCGGCTTCCTCGAACTGGCCGCTGCGATACAGCAGCAGCGCCTGGCCGGCGTCGGTCGACAGCGAGCCGCCGAGGTGACGCCGCGCGGGATCGTCGCTGCGCCCGTGCGCGGTGAGGGCGCCCGCGTTCTGCTCGAGCGCGACGAGTGCACGCTCGATCGTGGCGCGGTTCTCCGGCGCCGCGAAGGCGTCGGCGCGCACGCTCAAGGGCAGCAGCACGCGAATGCTCTCGAAGATGTCGCGCATCGTGGCGCGCGTCGCTTCGCGCTCGGTCGCGGCGAGGTCGGTCGCCTGCGCGTGTGCGGCCGGGCCGCAGAGCAGGACGGTGCACGCAGCCAGCCGAAACGACGCACGCCACGCACGCAACGCTCTCAATGCGATTCCCCCCGCTCGATCGCCATGCCACGGAACGGCGCGCAACCTAGCTCGCACCCCCCACGCATGCGACGGCCCGCGTGCGTCACGATCGCAGCGCCGCCCACCACGCGCCCGCGAGGGCGGCGAGCGTCGCGACGCCGGCGCCACTCTGGACGCCGCGCGACGCGAGCCACGCGACGGGGACGCAGGCGGCCGCGCAGCCGAGAGCGATGCCGGCGAGCAGGCCGAATGCATGCGCCCACAGATCGACGCGCTCGCCCGTCGTGCCGAGGAACGCCAGCAGCGCGAGAGCCGCGCCGATCGGCAGCCAGAGCGGGCGACCGCGCAGCGACGCGCGCCGCTGCACGAGCGAATGACCCGCCGCGATTCCGAGCGCACCGAACACGGCGGTCGACGCGCCGATCGTGGCGTGCTCGGGTGCGCGCAGCAGCGCGTTGGTCAGATTGCCGAGTGCGCCGGAGGCGAGCGCGAGCGCGCCGCCGACGCCACAGCCGAAGGCGCGGAACACCGCGCCGAGAAAGAGCGCCCCGGCGATCGCGTTGCCGAGCACGTGGGCGGCGTCGGCGTGCAGCGTGAGGGCCGTGACCGATCGCCAGAGCGCGCCGTCGCGGATCGCCTGCGCGGCGGCATCGCCGCGTTCGGCGAACGCGCCGCCTTCCGGTCCCGTCGCCGCGAAGCAGAGCAGCAGCGCGATCGAGACCGCGAATGCGTGGCGGCCGGCGAGCAGATCGATCGCGGGCGGCTCGGGCGGACGCGGGGGCCGCACGTTCTCGTGCGCGAAGCTGGCGAGCGCGCGCTCCGCCCGTTCGGATGCGTCGGCGGGTACCGCGACGACGAAGCCTTCGGACGAGCCCGCGACGAGGGCGTCGATGCCCTCGGCCGCGAGCACGAGCGCCCACTCGTCGGCCTGCGCGCGCCGGCGCGTCGTCCGCAGCACGACGCGCGACGAGGACTCGTCCATCCGGCGCAGCATGCCACAGCGGAGTCACCCGGGCGGTAGGGGAAATCGCGCGAGGAAGCGGGCGCCGGAAGCGTCGCTCGGCAGCAGCTCGAGCACGGCGTCGTGCTCGCGCACGATGTCGTGTGCGATCGAGAGCCCGAGACCGGTTCCCTGCTCGGGACCCTTGGTCGTAAAGAACGGATCGAACACGCGGTCGCGGTGCTCGGCGAGGATGCCGGGTCCGTCGTCGGCCACTTCGATCTCGACGTGATCGCCCGCGCGTCGCGTGACGACGGCGATGCGGCCGGTCTCACGGCCCTCGAGCGCTTGCTTGGCGTTCATCAGCAGATTCACGAGCACCTGCTCGAGACGCGTCGCGGAGCCGTGGACGCGCGGCAGGTCTTCGCTGAGCTGCGCCTCGACCACCACGCGTTCGTTGCGGTGCAGCTCGGCGATGCGCAGCGCGACGCGCACGACTTCGTTGAGATCGACCGGCGCGAACGCCTCGCCGTGCGGTCGCGAGAAGCGTCGCATCGCGTCCACGATCCGCTTGATGCGATCGATGCCGTCGAGGCACTCGGCGACGATCTGCGGCAGCTCGACGAGCTCCTGGATCTGCGCACCCTGCGTTTCCGCGCCGATCCGCTTGACCAGCTCTTCGCTCACGCGCTCGAGGTGGTTCAAGTTGGCGCGCACGAACGCCAGCGGGTTGTTGACCTCGTGCGCCACGCCCGCGACGAGACGCCCCACCGTCTCGAGCTTCTGGCTCTGGCGCAGCAGCGCCTCGCTGCGGCGCTCGTCGGTGCGATCGCGCAGCACGGCGAGGCGTCCGAGGACGACGCCGTCGGGCCGGCTCAGGCAGCGCGCCGCGATCTCGATGCGGCGGTCGCCGTGTCCGCGCAGCTCGATCGAGGCCGCGCCGGCGTCGGCGGGCAGGCTCTCGAAGCGCGCCTGCACCGCGGCGAGCGTCCCGGAATCGACGCCGAGCGGTGCCAGCACTTCCGCGAGGCGCATGCCGCGCGATGCGCTCGCGGAGCGGCCGAGCAGCGCGACCGCGGCGCGATTGCTGTCGATCACGTGTCCGCTCGGGTCCGCGATCACGATCCCTTCGCGCAGGTAGTCCACGGTGTCGCCGCGCGCGAGCGGCAGCACCTCGAGCAGCTGATAGCGGAAGACCCCGAAGATGAAGACCACGAGCGAGAGCAGGAACGTCCCGGGTGTCGGGTCGTAGGGGATCGGCAGGATGCGAGCGATGTAGAGCAGGCTGAGGACGGTCGGCAGCAGCACCGCGCCGGCGACCAGCAGCGCGTCGCGCCCCGGCGCCGCGCCCGCCGTGCGGCGCGGCGCGACCAGGAAGAGCCCGATGCCCGCGAGCACGAGCGAATAGCCGTACGCGAGCGCCGCGTAGTAGAGCGGTCCGCGATCGTGCATTCCGTGGGCGGAGAAGTCGCGGTAGAAGAGTTCGTGCCACGGATTCGTCGCGATCGAGATCCAGCTCATGGCCGCCGGCGTGAAGAGCACGAGCGCGAGTCCGGGGCGACGGTCGAGCGCGCGGACGCGCGCGTAGCGCGACGCCAGCAGGAACCAGCACGGCGGCACGCACACGACACCGGCCCATGTGATCAGCACGCCGAGGAACGCGACGGCATCGGCGTGTGCCGCGAAGCGCCAGATCACACCACTCGACCACAGGATCAGCGCCAGCAGGAGACCGAGCAGGGGACCGCGCAGGGGCGTCCGCGCGGCGCGCAGCCACACGTACGTCGCGAGCGCAGTCGCCACGAGGATCGTCACGGCTGCCTGGAGCGTGGCGCCGAACATCATCGCGTCGTCATCGGCCCGGCGGCGCTCCAGCGTGAGCCGTCTCGGGTCGGCCTCCTAGATCGCCAGGAAGCGCCCGGGCGCGACCTCGCGGACCCGCCCGGAAGCCAGCAGACGCTCCACGTGCTGCCCCATCGAGCGCGCTTCCACCGGGTCGGCGTAGGGGATCCTGTCCTCGGGGCGATACACGAAGCGGTGCGCGACGATCTCGGCGAGGTCGTGCGGCGCTTCGCGCAGGAAGGCGAGCAGGCGCGCTTCGCGATCCGCGATCACGGCGCGAAAGCGCGCGAGCCGCACGTCGAACGCGCTGCGGTCGTCGAGCACGCCGACGTGATGGAAGGTCGCCCAGTGACGCGGCGCGAGCGTGGGCAGCGCAGCGAGCGTGCGCTCGAAGTCCACGAGCGACGACCAGGCGTCGCCGTAGTAGGGCCCGAAGCTCGAGAGATCGACGTCGCCCAGGTAGAGCACGTCGTCGGGCTCGATCCAGAAGAACGAGTGGCCCCGCGTGTGACCGGGTGCGTGCACGACGCGGATCCGGACGCCGCCGCCGAGATCGAACACGTCGGCGTCCACGAAAGTCGACGTTTCGGGGCGCGGCGTGTAGTGGAAATCGTCCACGAGGATCTTGCGGAAGAGCGAGTGCACGGGCTCGGAATAGCCGTAGATCGCCAGCATCGCGTCGAGCGAGCAGAGGCCCGGCTGGTCTGCTTCGTGCATGTGCCATGTCGCATCGGGGAAGAGGTGATTGCCGGCGATGTGGTCTTCATGGCAGTGGCTGTTCAGCACGAGGTCGACGCCTGCGACGGGCCGCCCGATGGCGTGGCGCTCGACGAGCGCGAGCGAAGGGTCGATGAGCGCCGTGGCGTCGGCGCCGCGCACCAGGAGCGAGTTGCCGTGCGGGTACTTGCCCCCGCGTTCGCCGAACAAGACCGTGACGGAACCGATCGCGCGCTCGTTCATGCCGCCGCACGCTACCGCGCTACAGGCCCGCGCGCGCCGCGCCGATCGGCCCGGCATGGCCTCACACGCGACCCGCAACGGGACTGCACGCCACGGCGCACGGGCACTCGCTGCCACGGTCGTGTGCGCGTGGTGCCGCATTCCCGTGCAGCGCGCGATGCCACCCGCCGAGGCGAGTGGCGCCGTCAGCCACGGCTTGTGCCGCACCTGTGCGCGCAAGCTCGCGCGCGAGGAACGCCGGCCCGACGGAGCCTAGGAGGCCGGCGTCCGTTCCCGGGTCGTCTCGCGGACGCGCGCGATCGCGCGCTGCCAGACGGCTCGACGCGCCGCGCGCTCGGTCGCGCCCATACGACCCTCGATGCACGTGGGCGCGACCGCGGTCGCGATGGCCGATTCGGCGTCGCGCCAGACGCCCGTCGCGAGGCCCGCGAAGTAGGCCGCACCGAGCGCGGTCGTCTCGGTCTCGGCCGCGCGCGAAACGGTGCGGCCCGTGGCCTCGGCGAGCGCCGCGACGAAGGCCTCGGAGCGCGCGAGGCCGCCGTCCACGCGCAGCGCGCCCGGTGCGAGCGCGACCGCATCGACGAGATCCGCGCAGCGATGCGCGATGCCGTCGACCACCGCGCGCACGAGGTGCTCGGCGCGTGTTCCGCGCGTGATGCCGAAGCAGGCGCCGCGCGCCGCGGTGTCGAGCAGCGGCGTACCGAGACCCTGGAGCGCCGGCACGAACACGACGCCATCCGAGCAAGGCGCAGCCGCGGCGATCGCGTCGAGCGATCCGGCGTCGGGCAGCACTCCGATCTGCACCAGCCAGTCGACGGCTGCGCCCGCGGTGATCACCGTCCCCTCGATGCAGTACGACGGTCCGCTGGACGCGAAGTCCCAGAGCGCGAGTGGATAGGTGCCCCGAGCGGGACGCGGAACGGTGTCGCCGGCGTGGACGTCGAGCATCGCCGAGGTTCCGATCGTCAGCTTCGCTCGTCCCGGCGCGAGAACGCCCTGCGCGAAGCTGGCGGCCTGCTGATCGCCCGCGCGCGCGGCGACCGGGACCGGCGCGCCGAGGAGCGAGGCGGGCGACTCGCCGACTACGCCGCTCGTCGGCACGAGCCGGGGCAGCCAGGCGGCATCGATTCCGAAGAGCCCGAGCGCGGCGGCGGACCACGCGTTCTTGCGGAGATCGAAGAGGCCCGTGCAGGAGGCCTGGCCCGCGTCGGTCGCGCAGGCTCCGCCGCCGCAGAGGCGATCGGTGAGCCACGCGTCGGGAGTCCCGAGCCGCAGCCGGGCCGCGCGCGCCGCTTCGCGGCACGCCGGCACGTGCGTCAGCAGCCACTCGAGCTTCGTCGCCGAAGGCATCGTCCCGACAGGGATTCCCCGCGCGGCGAGCTCCTGCACCCGAGGCCCCGTCCGGGTGTCCTGCCAGCCGATCGCGGGCGCCAGCGGGCGACCGCTCGCCGCGTCCCAGGCGACGGCCGTCGCGCGTTGCGACACGACGCCGATCGCCGCGACGTCGCGCGCGCCGGGTAGCGCGTCGCGATCGCACGTGCGGCCCGCGCGAGGATGCGTCCGTCGTCGCGCAGCGCGAGCGCGCGCACGCTCGTCGTGCCGAGATCGAGCGCGAGCACGCAGCGGCGGCTCAAGGGATCAGATTGCCCGGATTGAGCAGCGCGTCGGGATCGAGCGCGTGCTTGAGCGCGCGCAGCAGCGCGACGCCCGTGTCGCCGATCTCCGCCGCCAGCCACGGCCGCCGCACGCGGCCGATGCCGTGGTGGTGCGCGATGCCGCCACCCGCCGCGAGCGTCGCCTCCATCGCGGCGCGCCAGCACGCGGCGTAGGTCGCGCGGAGCCGCGCAGGATCCTCGGGCTTCGCCGCGAAGCTGAAGTAGAGGCAGGTCCCGGAGCGATACGAATGGCTCGAGTGCGCGGTTGCGGCCAGCACGCCGGGCACGCGCGAGAGCGCGCCCACGACGCCGTCGTAGAGCGCACCGACACGGCTCCAGGTCGCCGCGACTTCGATCGTGTCCACGACCACGCCCTGCTCGAGGAAGGAGCGGAAGCTCGGCACGTGATTGCGTCGCGCGAGCCACTGGTCGACGACGGCGGCGTCGGCGGGAACGCCTCCGCCTTCGCGACACAGCGTCGCGACGGCGGCGACCTCGGCCTCGACCGCCGCCTCGCCGCCCTCGTGGAGGAGGAGCAGCAGCGAACGATCCCGGGGTACGAAGTCGCGGAAGTTGCGGCGCGCCTCGCGCGCGTCGTAGAG
The DNA here is from genome assembly GCA_025453505.1 of Myxococcota bacterium. GTDB lineage: Bacteria > Myxococcota_A > UBA9160 > UBA9160 > PR03 > PR03. The sequence goes on from JALOQG010000185.1 coordinate 10,321, forward strand.
CCGCGCGACGGGCATCGCGAAGCCGCCGCGCAGCGCGCGCCGGATCGGTTCGAGTCCCGCGCGGAAGCCGTCGAAGTGGAAGGCCTGGCCGCGCATCGCGGGAAGCCGCGCGTGCGCGGAGAACGTCACTTGCGTCACCACGCCGAGCGTCCCTTCGCTGCCGAGGAAGATCTGGCGCAGGTCCGGGCCCGCCGCGGCGCGCGGCGTCTCGCGCGTCCGCAGGATGCTTCCGTCGGGCAGCACCACTTCGAGCGCCAGCACCAGGTCTTCGATGTTCCCGTAGGCCGTCGAGTACTGGCCCGACGCGCGCGTCGCGACCCAGCCCCCGACCGTCGAGAGCTCGATCGATTGCGGCCAGTGGCCGAGCGTGAGGCCGTGGGGCGCGAGCGCGCGTTCGGCGTCGCCCCCG
>JALOQG010000186.1 GCA_025453505.1 Myxococcota bacterium
CGCTGTACCGCTCGCTGCTGCGCATCCGCCGCGTCGAGGAGGAGATCGCGCGCGTCTATCCGACGGACGTGATCAAGAGCCCGGTGCACCTCTCGATCGGACAGGAATCGGTGTCGGTCGGGCTTTGCGAGCCGCTGCACGGCTCCGACGCGGCGTTCGGCACGTATCGCAGCCACGCGCTCTATCTCGCCAAGGGCGGCGACCTGCGCGCGATGATCGCCGAGCTCTACGGCAAGGCGACGGGCTGCGCGAAGGGCAAGGGCGGCTCGATGCACCTGATCGACGTCGCGGCCGGCGTCTTCGGCGCATCCGCGGTGGTCGGCACGACGATCCCACACGCGGTCGGCTACGCGTACGCGGTGAAGGTGCGGCGCGAGCCGCGCGTCGTGCTCTGCGTGTTCGGCGACGGCGCGACCGACGAGGGCGTCTTCTACGAGAGCCTCAACTTCGCGGCGTTGAAACGGCTGCCCGTGCTCTTCGCCTGCGAGAACAACCGCTACGCGATCCACACCCACCAGCGCGAGCGCCAGCACCGGCCCGAGATCTGCGCGCGCGCGACGGCGCTCGGCGTCCCGTCCGAGCGGATCGACGACGGCGACGTCGTCACGATCGCAGCGAAGGCGCGCGCCGCCACCGAAGCGATGCGCCGCGGCGCGAGCGGTCCGGTCCTGCTCGAGTGCATGACGTACCGCTGGAAGGAGCACGTCGGGCCGGGCGAGGACTACGCGCTCGGCTACCGCGATCGCAGCGAAGCCGAGCCTTGGATGCACGACGACCAGGTCGCGAGGGTCGGAGCGGAGCTCGAGGCCTCGCTGCGCGCGCGCATCGAGGCGGAGGTCGAAGCCGAGATCGCCGACGCCTTCGCCTTCGCCGAGCAGAGCCCGTTCCCGAACGACGCCGAGCTGATGACCGACGTCTTCCGGGAGGCGCGATGAGCGCGAGCGTACGCGACGCGAGCTACGTCGACGCGCTGCGCGAGGCCGCCCTCCAGGAGATGGAGCGCGACGCCTCGGTGATCTGCTTCGGTCTCGACGTCGACGACCCGAAGGCGATCCAGGGCACGACGCGGGGACTCGTCGAGCGCTTCGGCGCGGAGCGCGTGTTCGGCACGCCGCTCGCCGAGGACGCGATGACCGGCGTCGCGATCGGCATGGCGCTCGCGGGCCTGCGCCCGATCCACGTGCACATCCGCATGGACTTCCTGCTGCTCGCGATGAACCAGCTCGTCAACATCGCCGCCAAGAGTCACTACATGTACGGCGGCGCGGTGCACGTGCCGATCGTCGTGCGTTCGATGATCGGCAAGAGCTGGGGGCAGGGCGCGCAGCACTCGCAGGGGCTCTACTCGTACTTCATGCACGTGCCGGGTCTGAAGGTGGCGGCGCCGACCAACCCGCACGACGCCAAGGGTTGCCTCGTCGCGGCGATCCGCGACGACAACCCGGTACTGATGGTCGAGCACCGGCTGCTCTATCCGCATCGCGGCCCGGTGCCGGAGCCGCTCTACGAAGTGCGACCCGGCCGCGCGCGCGTCGTCGCGAGCGGCGCCGACGTCACGCTCGTCGGCGTCTCGCACACGCTGGTCGAATGTCTGCGCGCGCGCGCGCACCTGGCCGAGATCGGACTCGGCGCCGAGGTGATCGACCCGATCTGGCTCGCGCCGCTCGACGTCGAGACGATCGCGGCGTCGGCCGCGAAGACGGGCCGCCTCGTGGTGGTGGACAACGGCTGGACCACGTGCGGCGCGAGCGCCGAGATCGCGCTGCGCGTCGTCGAGCGCTTGCAGGGCGCGCGCGAGCTCCGCGTCCGGCGCATGGGCTTCGCGCCGACGACGTGTCCGCCGACGCCCGGTCTCGAGAAGCTCTTCTACCCCGACGCGCGCGGGATCGCCGCCGCCGCGCGGGATCTCGTCGAAGGCCGCGCCACCGGCTGGCTGCCGGACGAGAAGCCGGACGCCGCGGAGATCGAGTTCCGGGGGCCGTTCTGATGAGCTGGCCGCTGATGCGCAACAACATCACGCGCGCCGATCTCGACGCCGTGATCCGCTTCCTCTCGGCCGAGGATCCGATCCTCACCCAGTCGAAGCAGGTCGAACTCTTCGAGCAGGAGTGGTCGGCGTGGCTCGGCGTGCGCCACAGCGTGTTCGTCAACTCCGGGGCCAGCGCAAACCTGGTCACGATGCACGCGCTGCGGCACCGCTTCGGCGCGGGCGAAGTGATCGTGCCGACGCTGACCTGGGTGTCCGACGTGACGTCGGTGCTGAACGCGGGACTGACGCCGGTCTTCGTGGACATCGACCCGCGCACGCTCGGCATGGACGCGGAGCAGGTGATCGCGAAGCTGGGTCCGCGCACGCGCGCGGTCTTCCTGACCCACGTGCTCGGCTACGACGCGCTCGACGGCCGCCTGCTCGACGCGCTGCGCGAGCGCCGCATCCCGCTGGTCGAAGACGTCTGCGAGTCGCACGGCGCGACGCACGCGGGAAGCAAGCTCGGCACCTTCGGCTGGGCGTCGAACTTCTCCTTCTACTACGCCCACCACATGAGCACGATCGAAGGCGGCATGGTGTGTACGGACGACGCCGAGCTGCACGGCGTGCTGCGCATGCTGCGCTCGCACGGCATGGCGCGCGAGGCGGGATCGGCCGCCGAGCGACGCCGCTGGGTGGACGCGCATCCGGATCTCTCGCCCGACTTCATCTTCGCGCTGCCCGGCTTCAACGTGCGCTCGACCGAGATCAACGCGGTGATCGGCCGCTCGCAGTTGCGCCGACTCGACGCCAACAACGAGGTGCGGCGCCGCAACCTCGATCTCTTCCTGAAGCGCCTCGACCCTTCGCTCTACCAGATCGACTTCGCGACCGAGGGCTCCTGCAACTACGCCTTCACGCTGGTGTTGCGCGAGCCCGACGAGCGCCTGCGCGATCGCGTGATGGCGACGCTGCGCGAACACGGCGTCGAGTTCCGCCGCGGCACCTCGGGCGGCGGCAACCAGCTGCGCCAGCCGTATCTGCGCGGGATCGTCGATCCGGCCGAGATCGCGCGCTTTCCGCGCGTCGATCACGTGCACTTCTTCGGCTTCTACATCGGCAACTATCCCGATCTCGAGCCCGATCGGATCGCCTGGCTCTGCGATATCCTGAACGCCCTTTCGAACGAGACGCATCGATGAAGCACGACGTCGAGCTGGTGCTGGTCAACCCGGGCGGCCGCGCCCGGATCTACCAGTCGCTGGCGAACGAGCTGGCCGCGATCGAGCCGCCCGTGTGGGCCGGGCTGATCGCGAGCTTCGTGCGCGCGAAGGGGCATTCGGTCGCGATCGTCGATGCCAACGCCGAGGGCCTCTCGCCGGAGGAGGCCGCCGAGCGCGCGATCGAGATGCGGCCGCGCCTCGTCGCGGTTCCCGTGTACGGCCACCAGCCCTCCGCTTCGACGCAGGTGATGCCGGCGGCGAGCGCGGTCACGAACGCGCTGAAGGACGCCGCGCCGGAGCTGCCCGTGATCCTGGTCGGCGGCCACGTCGCGTCGCTGCCCGCGCGTACGCTCGCCGAGGAGCGCTGCGACTTCGTCGCCGACGGCGAGGGTCTCTACACGCTCGTCGATCTGCTGGACGCGCTCGCGTCGAGCGCGTCGCCCGACTTCGCGAAGGTGCGCAGCCTGTGGTCGCGCGAAGGCAAGAGCGCGCGCTGCACCGACGCGACCGCCCCGCTCGTGCAGGACCTCGATCGCGAGATGCCGGGCATCGCGTGGGATCTGCTGCCGATGCAGCGCTACCGCGCGCACAACTGGCACTGCTTCGGCGAGCCGAGCCGGATGCCCTACGTCTCGCTCTACACGACGCTCGGATGTCCCTACAAGTGCTCGTTCTGCTGCATCCAGGCGCCGTTCAAGAGCGGCGAGGCGGCGGCGGGCTACAAGGCCAGCGTCAACAGCTACCGGATGTGGAGCCCGGTGCGCGTGCTCGACGACCTGACGCACCTCGTCGAGCACTACGGCGTGCGCAACGTCAAGATCGCGGACGAACTCTTCGTGCTCAACGCACGCCACGTCGACGCGCTCTGCGCGGGCATCGTCGAGCGCGGGCTGTCTCTCAACATCTGGGCCTACGCGCGCGTCGACACCGTCAAGGAAGGCATGATCGCCAAGCTGAAGGCGGCGGGCGTCAACTGGCTCGCGTACGGCATCGAGGCGGCGAGCGCGCGCGTGCGCGACGACGTCTCGAAGGGCTTCGGCGACGAGCTCGTGGCGAGCACGCTCGCGAAGTCGCGCGCGGCCGGAATCCACGTGATCGGCAACTACATCTTCGGGCTGCCCGAGGACGACTTCGAGACGATGCAGGAGACGCTCGACCTCGCGCTCGAGATGAAGTGCGAGTTCGCGAACTTCTACTGCGCGATGGCGTATCCGGGTTCGTCGCTCTACGAGCGCGCCCTGGCCGAGGGCTGGCCGCTGCCCGAGAGCTGGAGCGGCTACTCGCAGCACAGCGTCGATTCGCTGCCGCTGCCGACGCGCCACCTCACGGCCGGCCAGGTGCTGCGCTTCCGAGACGACGCGTTCCAGACCTACTTCCAACACGCGCCGTACCGCGGGATGGTCGAGCGCACCTTCGGACCCGCCGTGCTGCGCGAGATCGACGCGATGACCGCGCACCGGCTCGAGCGGCGGTTCGCAGCGTGACGTCGCCGCTGCTCTCCGTCGTGCTCTCGTTCCGCAACGAGGCCGAAGTGATTCCCGAGCTGATCGAGCGGCTCGACCGCGCGCTCACGGGCGCGTCGATCGACTACGAGCTGATCTTCGTCAACGACGCCTCGACCGACGCGTCGCTCGCGTTGCTCGAGAAGCACCGCGCGTCCAACCCGCGCGTCAAGATCCTCAACATGTCGCGCCGCTTCGGCGTCGCGCCGTGCGTGATCGCGGGCATGCGGCACGCCAAGGGCGACGCGGTCGTCTACATGGACGCCGACTTGCAGGATCCCCCGGAGCTGATCCCGACGCTGTGGGCGCGCTGGCGCGAGGGTCACGACGTCGCGTACACCGTGCGCACCGATCGCCAGGGCGAGTCGCGCGTGAAGCTCGCGATCACGCGCGCGGCGTACCGATTGATCCAGCGCGCGTCGTCGATCGAGCTGCCCGTCGAGGCCGGCGACTTCAAGCTGCTCTCGCGCCGCGTCGTCGACCACCTGCTCGCGCTCGACGAACAGGAGCTCTACCTGCGCGGACTCGTCGCGTGGGTCGGGTTCCGGCAGGTCGCGGTGCCGTACGAGCGCCAGCCGCGCGCCGCGGGCGTCACGCACTTCCCGCTGCTCGCCAGCCTCGGCCCCGTCACGACGCTGCTCGCCGGCATCACGTCGTTCTCGCACGCGCCGCTCGTGCTCTTCCTCGTTCTCGGCGTGGTGTTCGGCGGACTCTCGAAGCTGACGCTGCTCGGCATGCTCGTCGCGTGGCTCGTCGGCTCGCCGCCCTCGGGCGCGGCGGCGCTCGTCGCGTTCGGCGTGCTGCTCTGGAGCACGCTGCTCTTCGGCATGGGTGTGATCGGTCTCTACCTCGCGCGCATCCACCGCGAGTCGCTCGGCCGCCCGCGCTACATCGTCGAGAGCGCGATCGGCTTCGATGAGCGCTGAGGGCCCCGCCCCGCGCGACTCTTTCCGGATCTGTCTGCTCGCCTCGGCCCTGCTCGGTGGCGCGATCGGGCTTTGCTTCCCGACCGCACACGTCGCGATCGAACCGGCGCAGGTGCTGGCCGGCGTCGTCGCGTATCCGCCGGAGAATCCGTTCGGTCTGTATCAGCAGCGCGTGTGGACGCTCTGGCATCCACTGCTCGCGCTGCCGCTGGCCGCGGGCGTATCGGAACGCGCGCTCGCGTTCGCGATGTCGGGCGTCGTCGGAGCGCTCGGCTTCGCGGCGATCGCCGCGTTCGCCTGGGCGTGCGGCGCGCCGCTGCTGCTCGCGATCGCTTCCCCGCTGGTCCTCTGGTTGTTGGATCCCATCCGCTGGGGCTTCAACTATCCG
>JALOQG010000187.1 GCA_025453505.1 Myxococcota bacterium
GGGCCCGATCCGCGCGGCGTCGTTCGCGAGCGGCGCTACGTCGATCTCCAGACGCTCGCACCGCTCTACACGATCGCGTTCGGCGTCGAGGACGTGGCGATCGGGATCACGATCTTCGCGGGCCGCTGGAGCGAAGACCGCTCCAGCTATCCGGCGTGGCCCGACGAGCGTCGGCGGCCGCTGCGCGTGATCGACTCCGCAGCCGCCGTGTTCGCGGATCTCGCCGGCGGCGCGAGCTGGCGGCGCGAGTCGTGGGATCTCGTGTCCACACCGCCCGGCGACGTCGAGGCGCGCAAGCTCGAGTCGCTGGCGACCTTCGGGAAGATCCGCTGAAGCGTCGCGGGGTCAGGTCGGCTGGTGGATCGCGGCGACGAAGGCGTCGTGCAGGGCCTTGTGGATCGCCGGGCGGTCCGCCTTTCCGAACATCTCGCGGAACGCCTTCATCGGGATGATGCCCTTCGCCATCGAGCGATGGCCGCCTCCGACGCCGAGTCCCTCGACGATCGCGCGCACGACCTCGCCGGCTGCGCGCACGTAACCGACGTTGCGCACCGAGAAGACGAGATCGGAGCCGACGATGCCGGCGGCGACCGACCACTCGGCGCCTTCGGCCTGCAGGCCGAGATCGGCGACCTGCGGGATCACGTCCTCGCGCACGCGGCCGAGCACGAGCAGGTGGATGCCGTCCTCGACGCGCGTCGCGCCGAGCGCACGGCCGAGCGCGCGCAGGCCGTCGACCGGCAGCGCCGGGCGCTCGATGCGGCGCAACAGGGCGGGGCTGTGCTCGGCGTGCAGATACGCGAAGGCGGCGATGTCGTAGCGGCTCGTCTCGCGCCCGAGCAGCTGCGTGTCGCTCTTGATGCCGTAGAGCAGCGCGGTCGCCAGGCGCGGCCGGATCTCGATGCCGGCGGCACGTACGTACTCGGTGAGGATCGTGGACGTCGCGCCGTAGGGCGTGCGGATGTCGCGGATCACCGTGTCGTAGCCGCCGCGTTCGGGATGGTGATCGATCACCACGTCCACCGAGAGCACGCGGGCCGGCGGGCTTTCGCCGAACACTGGCGGCTGTACGTCCACCAGCGCGAGCCCGTCGAACTCCTCGAGGTCCGCGGGCGCGACGGTGCGCACTTCGATGCCGAGTGCGGCGATCATGGCGCGGTTCTCGGGCCGCTTGACCGCGCCGAACGAGATCAACGGTGCGGTCGTGCTCTTGCGATTGAGCAGTGCGCGCAGCGCGATCCCCGATGCGATGCCGTCGGGATCCGGATCCGGCTGCAGCAGGATGCCGACCTTCTCGCGCGAGCCGAGCAGCTCGCGGATCTCGATCACGCGGTGCAGATTCTCGAGGTGGTCGAACTCTTCGTCGAAGTCGTCGCGGATCAGCGAACGGAGGCGGCCGAGGCGCAGGCACGGATGCTCCGGGAGGTCGCCGGAATCGAGCTTGTCGGAGAGCACCAGCAGCGGCGCGATCGGGACCGTCTCGCCGATCACGCCGACCGCGGTGCGAACGAAGCCGATCTCCTCGCTGACGATCCCGAACACGTCGCCCTCGCGCGGGTCGAGCTTCGCGATGCCTTCGGCGGAGAGGCCGCCCGGCAGGGCGCGGAAGCCGGGCGGACGCACGCGCGTCTCGTCGTCGCGCGGCACCCAGAACAGCTCTTCGTTCTCTCCCGCCCCGATCCGGGACCAGAGCCGCGCCAGCTCGGCGCCATCGCACACGATGATGCGGCGTTCCAAAGGCTCTCCGGGCGGTTCGTCTGCGAGTCCGCGGACGCGCGCGATTCTAGCGGGAAGCTCCGAACGATCGGAGCCCCACCCGGATCGACGCCCCCGTGAGTGCCCCGGGGCCACCGGGAGTGGCAGCCTGCGGGGAATCCGCCGCCTTACGGCCTCGCTCTGCGCTCGGCGCGGCACGTGGCAGCCGATCCCCCCCGAAGAGAGAGCGTGCCCGTCGTCCGTGTCACCCGGCGGCTGCGACCTGCTTGGCGCTCTTGTAGTCCGCCTTGCCGTTCGGCGCGCGCATCGACTGCTCGGTGAAGACGATCTTCTTGGGAGTCTTGTAGCCGGCGAGGCGCTCGCGCACGTGGGCGCGCAGCTCCTCTTCGGTGGCCGATCGGCCGTGCTCGAGTCGCACGACGCCGGTCACGGACTCGCCCCACTTCTCGTCGGGCACGCCGACGACGAGCGCATCGGCGACGGCGGGATGCGTCTTCAGCGTCTCCTCGACTTCCTCGGGATAGACCTTCTCGCCGGCGGTGTTGATGCACACCGATCCGCGTCCGTGCAACACGATCGTGCCGTCGGCGTTCACCGTGCACCAGTCGCCGGGGATCGACCAGCGCCGGCCCTGGTACGTCTTGAACGTCTCGGCGCTCTTCTTCTCGTCCTTGTAGTAGCCGAGCGGAATCGGGCCCGAGCGCGCGATGTAGCCGGGCTCGCCGCTGCCGGGCTCGACTTCCTTTCCGTCCGGCGTGAACACCTTGCAGTTCGGGCCGATGCGGAACTTGCCGAGCGCGACGGTGCTGGCCTTCGTGGTCAGCTCCGCGCCGAAGCCGACGGCCTCGCTCGATCCGAACGAGTCGTAGAGCAGTGCGTGCGGGAGTTCCTCGAGAATCGCCTGCTTGACGGGCGGGCTCCACATCACGCCCGACGAGACGAGCAGCAGGAACTTCGAGAGATCCCAGCGTCCGCGATGTTCCTGCAGTGCCTTCAACATCGGCTTCGCGAAGGCGTCGCCGACGATCGCGCAGGCGTTCGCGCCGCGCGCTTCGATCGTGCTCCACAGCTCTTCCGCGTCGAGACTCTTCGCCTCGGTCGTGACGATCGCGCCGCCGCCGCCGAGCGAGGCGTAGAGCGCCCGGTGCTCCCACATCACGCCCTTGGGCATGCCGGTCGTGCCACCGGTGTACATGAAGAGCAGATCGCCCGGATCGCGGCGCAGCGTCAGCCGCTCGTCGGTTCCGGCGCCGACGATCTCGTCCCAGCGGATCGCGAACGCGTTGACCGCGGGCCGGCCATCGGTGATCTCGATCCATTCCTTCACTTTGGGAAGACGCTCGCGCACCCGGGCGACCCGGTCCGCGAACTCCGATTCGTACACGACCGCGGTCGAGTCGGAGTTGTCGAGCAGGTAGACGAGTTCCTCCTCGCGGTAGCGGTAGTTCACGTTGACCGGGACCATGCGCGCCTTCATCGCGCCGCTGAGCGCTTCGACGAACTCGGGCCGGTTGTACGCGTAGAGCGCCAGCTTGTCGCCGGTCCGATGGACGCGCGCGAGGTGCAGCGCCAGCGCGTTCGCGTTGCGGTCGAACGCGCGCCACGTGCGCGTCGGGCCATCTACGCCGTGCGCGAGCGCGATGCGATCGGGGGCCGTGTCGGCCACGAGTTCGAAGAGATCCGCGAGATTCCAGTCCATGGGGCGCCTCCGTGCGACCCGACACTCTAGCCCCGCCGCGGCGAGTTGGGACGGGCGCCGAACCGCGGCTTTCGTCGCCGACGGACGCAGCTACGTTGCCGCCGTGCAGCGCATCTTCGTGGGGGACGTGCAGGGTTGCGCCGACGAACTCGGCGAGCTCGTGCAACGGGCGCGCGACGCCTTCGGCGGCGACTTCGAGCTGTGGCTCGTGGGCGACCTCGTCAATCGCGGTCCCGCGAGCCTGCGCGTGCTCGAGCTGGTGCGCTCGCTCGCCGACGCCGGTCGCGCGCGCTTCGTGCTCGGCAATCACGATCTGTCGCTGTTGCGCGTCGCGAACGGCCAGCGCTCCTACGGGTTCGACGACAGCTTTCGCGACGTGCTCGAAGCGGGCGGCGACTGGCTCGACTGGATGCGCACGCAGCCGCTCGTCCTGCCGGGTCGCATCGGCCAGCGGCGCTTCGCCATGCTGCACGCGGCGGCGATCCCGGGCTGGTCGCTCGACGCGCTCTGCGAGCGCGCGCGACGCGTCGAGGAACGGCTCGGCGGATCGCCGAAGGACGCGAAACGTCTGCTCGGGGCGCGCCCCGAAGACGACGACGACGCGGAGTTCCTCGCGCGCCTCACGCGCTGTCGCAGCATCGACGAGCGCGGGCGCTGGTCGAGTCGCACGCCCCGCGCGCCGCGCGACGCATGGCACGCACGCTGGCGCGCCGAGAAGCCCGACTTCGGCGTCGTGTACGGACACTGGGCCACACAGCGCCTGCACGTGGCTCCGCTGCTGCGCGGGCTCGACACGGGCTGCGTGTATCAAGGCCTGTGGGGCGATCGATTCCTCACCGCGTGGTTGCCGGTGCAGGACGCGGAAGATCCGTTCGCGACGCCCGACGAAGGCTTCTGGCGCATAGCTGCGAGAGCGCAGTATCTGCACGATCCCGGTTGAGAGCATTTTGCTTGCTCGCCCGTGCGCGGCGGGCGTAGAGTGAAACCGTGCTCGTGCGGCGGGCGCGGAGGAGATCCGAGGTCCTGCTCTCGTCGGCCGAACCGCGCGCCTCGCAGAGCCGAGCACGAACGCGCCGATGAGAGCGGGTGTTCGATCGACAGGTGACTCCAGGAAGAGTCACGACGGATCGAATCGGGTGGGGGATCCTTCTCGGGTCCGGGAGCTTCCAAAGAGAACGCCGGAGATCGAGGGAGACGCGCCGAGTCGCGACGAAAGCGTCTCCCGAAGGTGCAGGCAGCACCACTCCGCGAGGCCAACAGCCGAGTTCCGCCGGAGATCCGAGAACCCCCCGCCGCTTCGGAAACTATTTCATCCCGCCTCGCGACGTCGCATCGTTCGCTTCGGCCCGGACGCCGGCGTCCGGATCGCTCTTCGCGATCTCGGCGACCTTCGCGGCGACTGCGTCGTTCCAGAGCAGCGGCGCGCTGAGCAGCGCGGCGCGTCGCACTTCCGGTTGGTCGTTCGCGAGCGCGCGCAGCAGCGCCGCTTCGCGACTCTCGCGCGGTGCCGTCGGCGTCGCGCGCAGGGCCGTCGCGACCACCTGCGGATCCTCGGCGGGTCCCGGCACGCCCGCGAGCAGCGCATCGGCACCGGCCGGATGCGTCGCGGCGAGCAGCGCAGAGATGCGACGGTTCGCAGTGGCGCGGCGCGGATCGATCGCCGCCCGCGCGCGCTCCACCGCATCCTCGGCGCCGAGCGGCAGGAAGGGCGCGCGCGGATCCGCGAAGGCCGCCCCTGCGGCTTCGCGCAGCGTCTCGTCGTCGCCGTCGAGCCAGAGCAGATACGTGTGCAGCAGCTTCTCGGGATCGTCGCCGGCGTCGAAGAGCGCACGCAACGCCTCGCTCCAGCGCTGCGCCGTGACGGCGTCGCTCGGCACGATCACCTCGCGCGGCTCGTCCACGAGCACGTAGGGCGGCCGCGCGCCGCGCAGCAGCAGCACGGCCGGGACGCCCGTCACGAACGGCGGCGGTTGCGCCGGCGAGCGCTTGATCGCGAAGTTCTTCGGCGCAGTGCCGCGCAGCACGTTCGCGTCGCGCACTTCGATGCGGCCCTCGTCGATCGTGCCGATCGTCGCGACCGCGACGACGTCGGCGTCCGCGATGCGCACGTGCAGCGGCCGGCCGGCCGGCGGCATCGGATGCTGCGCGCGCGCGAGCGGTGCGAGCGAGAAGAGTGCGATCGCGACGAGGAGAGCGGGGCGCGTCCGTTGCATCGAGCCGCGCAGTATACGGAGATCCTCGGCTTCCGGATCCGGCGCCGAACTCACGGGCGGCGGGGAGAAATCTGCGAGCGGAGGCGGAGAGGAGTCGCGGCGGAAGGCGATGCGGGGGATCTTCTGGCTCCGGAGGCAACCCATGCGCACGCGCTCGTCCCCGTGGCCCTGGCTCGCGACGCTCGTCGCGCTGTTGCTCGCGCCGGCGAGCGCGAACGCCGCACGCGTCGAGAGCTTCGCGCCGCAGGGAGTCGCGAAGCAGGTGCGGCAGGTATCCGCGCGCTTCTCCGAGCCGATGGTGCCGCTCGGCGATCCGCGCGCGACGCGCGATCCGTTCGCGATCGAGTGCCCCGCGCCG
>JALOQG010000188.1 GCA_025453505.1 Myxococcota bacterium
CGCTCGATCGTCGCGTCGTCGTAGCCGGGTGCGCTGCGGCCGGCGAGATCGAAGGCCACACCGCGCAGCTTCAAGAGCTGGGGGCGGCGCGCGGCGTAGGGCGTGTGGGGATCGAAGAAGTGCACGAAGAGGAAGAACGGCTCGGGCGCGGATTCGATCCACTCGCGGACCACCGACGTGGTCGCGATCCCCTGGCGATCGAGCGGTTTTCCCTTGAACTGCGCCAGCGCTCCCGTGAGATCCGGCTCCATCCTGTCGAGCCCGCCCCGCTCGCTCGTGAAGTGATCGTCGAAGTGGGCGAAGCCCGCCGACCACCCGAGCTCGCGACTCAGGACGTAGCTGGAGACGAAGCCCGCCGTCACGCGACCGCTCTCGCGGAACGCGCGCTCGAGAGGCAACTCGTCGAGCGTGATCGGGCCGTTGCCCAGCGTGCCGTGGCGTTGCACGTGCTGGCCCGTGAAGAGCGTCGCGTGCGACGGCGCCGTCGTCGGCGTCGGCGCGAAGGCCCATTGCAGCATCACGCCTTCGCGCGCCAATCGATCGAGTCCCGGCGTCGGCACCGGACCGCCGTAGGCACCGACGGCGTCGGCGCGCAGCGTGTCGATCGAGATCATGACGACGTTGGGCGGCGGCGCGCTGCGACCACAAGCGAGGCCGAGAGCGGCGAGAAGCACGAGTCCGATTGCACGACTGGGAAGCGAGGGCGACACCGCGCGCGACCCTACGCCATCCGCCAGCGGCTCGCCCGGGCCGGCGTGGCGCTCGGCGCTCCGCTTCCCTTGACGCACTCCCTGCCAGCCTCGACCCTGCCGCGAACGCTTGGAGGACTGCTTTGGCATCGAGCTTCGAAGAGATCGTCGCGCGCGAAGCGCGCTCGTTCCTGCCCGTCGCGAAGCGGCTGCCCGTCGCGATCGCCGAGGGACGCGGCTCGCGCGTGCGCGACGTCGAGGGGCGCGAGTACGTCGACCTGACCGCGGGCTGGGGCGTGTGCGCGATCGGCCACTGCCATCCGCGCCTCGTCGAGGCGATCACGGCGCAGGCCGGGCGTCTGATGCAGACCACCAATCTCTTCTACACGCTGCCGCAGCTCGATCTCGCGGAGCGGCTGCATTCGATCGCGCCGGCCGAGATCACGCGTTCGTTCTTCGTCAGCTCGGGCGCGGAGGCGATGGAGGGCGCGCTCAAGCTCGCGCACCGCGCGACGGGCCGCTCCAAGTTCGTGTCGACGCAGAAGTCGTTCCACGGCCGCACGCTCGGCGCGCTCTCGATCATCGGACAGGACAAGCACCGCGCGCCGTACCAGCGCATCCTGAACGAGGGCTGCTTCGTGCCGTTCGGCGATCTCGACGCCGCCGCGCGCGCGATCGACGCCAACACCGCCGCGTTCGTGGTCGAGCCGGTGCAGGGCGAAGGCGGCGTCAATCCCGCTCCGCCCGGCTATCTCGCCGGCCTGCGCGAGCTGACGCGGCGCCACGGCGCGATGCTCGTGCTCGACGAGATCCAGACCGGCATCGGCCGCACCGGCCGCTGGCTCGCGCTCGAGTGGGACGACGTCGTGCCGGACGTGATCACGCTCGGCAAGGGCATCGGCGGCGGCTTTCCGGTGGCGGCGTTCGTGTGTACGGAGGACGTCGCGAAGACGGTCTCGATCGGCGATCACGGCGGCACCTACGCGGGCAATCCGCTCGCCTGCGCCGCCGCGGACGCGACGCTGCGGGTGATCGAGGAGGACGGACTCGTCGCGCGCGCGGCCGATCTCGGCGCGCGGCTCGTCGCGAAGCTCGCGGAGTTCGCGGCGGCGCATCCGACGCGCGCCGCGCATGCGCGCGGGCGCGGCCTGCTCGTCGGCATGGACCTGCTCGACGCCGATCGCGCCGCGACGCTCTCGCTGCGCGCGCTCGAGCGCGGCGTGCTCGTCAACGTGACGGCCGGCACCGTGCTGCGGCTCTTCCCGGCGCTGAACATCCCGGAAGCCGATCTCGAAGAGGGACTCGGCGTCGTGCTGGATCTCGTCGCGGGATGAGCTTCGACCCGGCCGCGCTCACCGACGTCCGCTACGAAATCGAACGCGGCCTCGCCTGGATCACGATCGCGCGGCCCGAGCGCTACAACGCGTTCCGCGCGCATACGATCGACGAGCTGATCCGCTGCTTCAAGGCCGCGTGGGCCGACGCGTCGGTCGGCGTGATCGCGCTGACCGGCGCGGGCGACAAGGCATTCTGCACCGGCGGCGACCAGAAGCAGCGCGCCGAGACCGGCGACTACGGCCCCTCGGAGAGCGGGCTCTTCGAGGTCGAGACGCTGCACCGCGTGATGCGCGACGTGCCGAAGCCCGTGATCGCGGCCGTGAACGGCTTCGCGATCGGCGGCGGCCACGTGCTGCACGTGCTCTGTGATCTCACGATCGCCGCCGACACGGCGCGCTTCGGCCAGACCGGGCCGCGCGTCGGCTCCTTCGACGCCGGCTTCGGCAGCGCCTACCTCGCGCGCATCCTCGGCGAGAAGCGCGCGCGCGAAGTCTGGTTCCTGTGCCGCCAATACGACGCCGACACCATGCTGCGCTGGGGCCTCGTCAACGCCGTCGTGCCGGCCGCCGAGCTGCGCGCGGAGGTGCGGCGCTGGGCCGACGAGATGCTCGAGAAGAGTCCCACCGCGCTGCGCTTCCTCAAGCACTCCTTCAACGCCGATTCGGAGTCGGTCGCCGGCATCGGCCAGCTCGCCTTCGCCGGCCTCGACCTCTTCGTCGAATCGCCCGAGGCGCGCGAAGGCGTCGAGGCGTTCGCCGCGAAGCGGCCGCCGGAGTTCGGGAAGTTTCGGCGCTGAAAGGCCGCGCGCTCCGCCGCGTGACGATCGCCGCACTGCTCGCCTTCGCCGCGGGATGCGCGCGCGAGGCCGCGCCGCCGAACATCGTCGTGATCTCGATCGACACGCTCTCGCGTTCGGCGCTGCGCGCCCTCGATCCGGCGGCCGCGCCACTTCCGCACCTCGACGCGTTTGCGGCCGAGAGCGTGCGCTTCGCCGACGCGCTCTCGACGGCGTCGTGGACGTTGCCGGCGCACGCGTCGCTGATGACGGGGCTCTTCCCGCACCGCCACGGCGCGACCGATCCGCGCGTGCTGCTCTCGCCGGACGTCCCGACGCTGGCCGAGACGCTGCGCGGCGCCGGCTACGAGACGATCGCGGTCACCGGCGGCGCCTTCGTCGGCGCCGACTACGGCCTCGAGCGCGGCTTCGACGAGTACCACGCATGGCTCGCCGCGGACGGCTCGTTCACGAAGGCCGCCGAGAATCCGTTCGGCCGTGCGATCGCAAAGATGCGTGCGCGCAAGACGCCGGAGCGGCCGCTCTTCCTGTTCGCGCACACCTTCTCGGTGCACGACTACTTCGATCTGCATCCGTGGGCCGTCGAGCGACTCGCGGAGCCGCCCGCACGACAGGCAGCCGAGTATCGCCGCTGCGTCGTCGGCACGGTCGCGTGCAGCGACGCCGACTGGCGGACGCTGCGCGCGCTCTACGCGGCGGAGGTGCAACACGTGGACGCGGCCTTCGGCGCGCTGCTCGGCGCGCTCGGCGCGGCCGGCCTGCTCGACGATGCGATCGTCGTCGTGACCTCCGATCACGGCGAGGGATTCGAGCCGGGCCGGCAACGCATCCACCACGGCGGTCGCCTGCAGGCCGACGTCGTGCGGGTGCCGCTCTTGATTCGCGCACCCGGCGCGACGCCGCGCACGCTCGACGCGCGCGTGTCTCTCGTCGATCTCTTCCCGACGCTGCTCGAAGCCGCCGGCGTGCCGGTGCCGCCCGACATCGACGGCGTCTCGCTGCTGCCCGCGTTGCGCGGCGGCCCGCTTCCGCCGGATCGCGTGCTCGTCGCCGAGGAGCACGCGTTCCAGTGGTGGAGTGGCGTGCGCATCCAGACGCGCGAGGTGCAGCCGACGCCGCTTGCGCGCGCGGTGGTACGCGGCGATCACTGGTACATCGATCACCGCGACTCGGGCGTGGCCTACGACATGCGGAGCGATCCGCAGCAGGAGCGGCCGCTGCCGGAGGGGGACCCGATCCTCGCGGTGCTCCGCGCGCTCGCGGACGACCGGATCGGCGCCCGCCTCGCGACCCCGTCGCACGACCCCGACGCCGATCTCCGGGAACAGCTCCGCGCGCTCGGCTACGTCGACTAAGATCGGGGCCGATGGAGACCCCTGTCGCACGCGTCGCGCTCGTGACCGGCGGCGCCGGCGGAATCGGCGCGGCGGTGTGCCGCGCGCTCGCGGCGCAGGGACGCCGCGTCGCAGTCGCGGATCTCGACGGCGAGGGCGCCGCGCTGATCGCCGCCGAGATCGGCGGCTTCGGCCTCGCGCTCGACGTCACCGACCCCGGCTCGGTCGATCACGCGCTCGAAGAAGTGCGCGCGCGACTCGGCCCCGTCGCGATCCTCGTCTCGTGCGCCGGCTGGGACGAGATGCGCCCCTTCGCGGAAACGGACGAGCCGTTCCAGGCGCGTGTGCTCGACATCAATCTCGCCGGTCCGATCCGCGTCGTGCGAAGCGCGCTGCCCGCCATGCAGGAGCAGCGCTTCGGACGCATCGTGCTCGTGTCGTCGGACGCGGCGCGCGTCGGCTCCTCGGGCGAGGCGATCTACGCGGCGGCGAAGGGCGGGCTCGTGTCGCTGGCGAAGTCGGTCGCGCGCGAGGTCGTACGCGACGGCATCACGGCCAACTGCGTGTGCCCGGGCCCGACCGACACGGCGCTCTTCCGCGGCCTCGCCCGGCAGAGCGGCGACGGCGAGCGCATCACGCAGGCGCTCGAGCGCGCGATCCCGATGCGGCGCCTCGGGCGGCCCGACGACGTCGCGCCGGCGATCGCGTTCCTGTGTTCGGAAGAGGCGGGCTACATCACCGGCCAGACGCTCTCGGTGAGCGGCGGCCTCACGATGGTCTGAGGACGCAGCGGCATGAGCAAGCATCTGGACATCGCGATCCTCGGCGCGGGCGTCTCCGGCCTGTGCATGGGCATCCAGCTCAAGAAGGCCGGCATCGAGTCGTTCACGCTCTTCGAGAAGTCGGACGGGATCGGCGGCACCTGGCACGACAACCGCTATCCCGGCGCGTGCTGCGACGTGCCCTCGCACTTCTACTCCTTCTCCTTCGAGCGCAACCCGAAGTGGAGCCGCGCCTTCTCGCCGCAGCCGGAGATCCAGGCCTACCTCGAGGGATGCGCCGAGAAGTACGGCGTGCTGCCGCACGTCCGCTTCGGCGTCGAGATCGCGGGCGCCAGCTTCGACGAACACGCGGGTGTGTGGCGCGTCCGGACGACCGCCGGCGAGGAGATCACCGCGCGCGTGCTGGTTTCCGGGCTCGGGCAGCTGAACCTGCCTCACGTCCCCGACCTGCCCGGACTCGCGGGCTTCGAGGGAACGAGCTTCCACTCGGCGCGCTGGAACGAGTCGCACGAGCTCACGAACGAGCGCGTCGCGGTCGTCGGCAACGGCGCCTCGGCGATCCAGTTCATCCCCGAGATCGCGAAGACGGCGGGCCGCGTCACGATCTTCCAGCGCTCCGCGAACTGGATCATCCCGCGCAACGACCGCGCCTTCGGCGACGTCGCGAAGCGCCGCTTCCGCGACTACCCGCTGCTGGCGCGCGCGACCCGTGCGCTGATCTGGCTGATGCTCGAGACGCGCTTCTTCGCGGTGGTGCGGCACGGCCGGATCTCGCGCCGCATGACGAAAGTGGCCACGGACTACCTGCACTCGATCGTGAAGGATCCGGCGCTGCGCGCGAGGCTGACGCCCGACTACCCGATCGGCTGCAAGCGCGTGCTCGTCTCGGACGACTACTACCAGGCGCTGGTGCGCGAGAACGTCGAAGTCGTGACGAGTCCGATCGCGCGCGTGGAGTCCGGAGCGATCGTCACCGCCGACGGCGTCGCGCACCCGGCCGACACGATCGTCTTCGCCACCGGCTTCCAGACC
>JALOQG010000189.1 GCA_025453505.1 Myxococcota bacterium
GCAGGCCCGCGCGTGCGCACAGGACCGCCAGCGCGAGCGCCTTCATCGCGACCGTCTTGCCGCCCGCGTTCGGTCCCGAGAGCACCAGCACGTGATGCGACTCGCCGAGGCGCACGTCGTTCGCGACGCAGCGATCGGCGTCGAGCAGCGGATGCCGGAGCTGCGGCAGCGCGTACACGCCGTCGGCGTGCATCACCGGCTCGACGCCGTCCCACTCGCGGGAGAGGGCGCCGCGTGCGAACGCGAGGTCCAGCGTCTCGAGGATCGCGACGCTCGCGCGCAGCAGCGGGGCCTCGCGGCCGGCGTCGCTCGAGAGATCGCGCAGGATGCGGGCGACCTCGCGCGTCGCGCGCAGCTCCGCCTCCTTCAGCCGGTTGTTCGCTTCGACGACCGCCTGCGGCTCGACGAAGACCGTGGTGCCCGACGCCGAGGCGTCGTGGACGATGCCGCGCACCTTGCCGCGCGCGTCGGCGCGCACGGGCAGCACGAAGCGGTCGTTGCGCACGGTGACGAACGAGTCGGACAGATGCGGTGCGATCGCGGGATCGCGCAGCGCCGCGTCCATGCGGCGCTGTAGCTCCGCGTTGGCGCGCCGCGACTCCGCGCGCGCCTCGGCGAGCACGGGCGAGGCCGTGTCGCGCACCTGCCCCTCGGAGTCGAGCGTGGCGGAGACCAGCGCGGCGAACTCCGCGTGGCGGGCGAGCATGCCGCCGCGCGCCGCGAGCCGTGGCGCCACCGCCGCGTTCCTGGCCAGATGGTGGTGCGTCGCGTCGACGGTCGTGGCGACGCTCGCGAGGTCGAGCAGCTCGCCCGCGCCGAGGTCGCCGCCGCGTTCGGCGCGCAGCAGCGCGCCCTCGACGTCCGGCATTCCACCGAAGGGCGGCGCGGAGACTTCGAGCAGCGCGCGTGCCTCGCTCGTCTCGGCGAGCTGCGCGCGAGCGCTCTCGAGATCCGTCGCGAAGAGCGCGTGCGCGGCGTCGGGCTCGCAGGCGCGGCGACCGCCGGGCGTGCGGGCGTGCGCGGCCAGCCGCAGGGCGAGCTGCGGCCACTCGAGCGACTCGAGCGTGCGGCGGGAGACCTGCAAAACGATCGCTCCGGGGCGCGCGTCCTAGATCGCGCGCAGGCCCGTGATGTGCTCGCCGAGGATCAGCGTGTGCACGTCGTGCGTGCCCTCGTAGGTGCGCACGGTCTCGAGGTTGACCATGTGCCGCATCGGGCAGTAGTCGTCGACGATGCCGTTGGCGCCGAGCAGATCGCGCGCCTCGCGCGCGATCTGGAGCGCGAGGTCCACGTTGTTCCGCTTCGCCATCGAGACCATCGCGTGCTCGAGCTTCTTCTCGTCCTTGAGGCGTCCGAGGCGCAGCGCGAGGAGCTGCATCTTCGTGATTTCGGTCAGCATGAAGACCAGCTTCTGCTGCGTGATCTGCTTGCCCGCGAGCGGGCCGCCGTCGACGATTCGCTCCTTGGTGTACGAGAGCGCCTCGTCGTAGCACGCCATCGCGGCGCCGATCGCGCCCCACGAGATGCCGTAGCGCGCCTGCGTCAGGCACGAGAGCGGCGCCTTCAGACCCTTCGCCTCCGGCAGGCGGCTCGACTCGGGCACCTCGACGTCGTTCAGGAAGAGCTCGGACGTGATCGACGCGCGCAGCGAGAACTTGCCCTTGATGTCGCGCGCCTCGAAGCCGGGCCGATCGGTCTCGACGAGGAACCCGCGCACGCCCTCGGCCGTCTGCGCCCACACCACGGCGACCTTCGCGATCGAACCGTTGGTGATCCAGCGCTTGGTGCCGTTGAGCACCCAGGCGTCGCCGCGGCGCTCCGCCTTGGTACGCATGCCCGCGACGTGGGAGCCGAAGTCGGGCTCGGTCAGGCCGAAACAGCCGACTGCGCGACCGGCCGCCATCTCGGGCAGCCAGCGCTCCTTCTGCGCTTCCGATCCATAGGCGTGGATCGGGTACATCACGAGCGAGCCCTGGACCGAGGCGAACGAGCGCAGACCCGAGTCGCCGCGTTCGAGCTCCTGCATCACGAGCCCGTAGGCGACGTTGTTCATTCCGGCGCAGCCATAGCCCTGCAGGTTCGTGCCGAAGAGCCCGAGTTCCGCCATGCGCGGCACCAGCTCCATCGGGAACGAGCCGTCCTGGCGTACGTGCGTCTGGAGCAGCGGCAGGAACTCGCGGGAGACGAAGCCGCGCACCGTCTCGCGCGCGAGGATCTCCTCTTCCGAGAGCAGATCGTCGAGGCGCAGGAAGTCGACGGCGCGGGAGTCGGCCACGGGCGGGTTCTCCTGGATGGGCCGGGGCAAGATAGCTGCGCAAGGACGAGGGGCCCGGAGACCTCGCGGTCTCCGGGCCCCCGGAGTTCCTCTCACCCGCGAGAGACGCTACGCGGCCTGCGAGCCGCCCTGCGCCTTCTCGATCTCCTTGAGCTTGCGGCCGAGCGCGGAAACCTTGCGGTCGATGCGCTCGATCTCGCTCTTGGTCGCGATCGGCAGGACGTCGAGGATCGACGTCACGCCGCGCTCGATGCGCTCGGTGGCATCGACACGCAGGGCCTCGGCGCGCTTCACCAGCGGCTGGCTCTGGATCTGCTTCTGGATGCGGGCGATGCCGCGCTGCGCCTGCTTCTCGATCAGGCGGCGCCGGGTGGTCACCTCCTTCGCGAGCGTGCGGCGGCGGGTCTCCACCTGCTTCTGGATCTTCTTGAGTTCGCGGTCCGCGCGGCGCACGACCTGCTTGATCTGATCGACGCCGTCCTGGACGACGCCGGCTTGCTGCTTGGCCATGATGTTTGGCTCCTCCTCTGGGGTCGGAGGCCAATCTAACACGATGCGTCATCGCGTCAAGGAAGCGCCGGAAGCCGACATCTCCTCGGAATTACTCGATACTTTACGGACCGTATCGAAACGGAAGCGGCTGCGGAGGACGCACTGCGTCGTAGCGCCAGGGTGCCGCCTCCCGCCGGCGAGGATCTACCAGCGCGCGATGGCGGTGGCCCAGGTGAAGCCCGCGCCGAAGGCCGTCATGGCCACCAGCTGCCCCTTCCGGAGCCGGCCGGCGCGCACGACCTCGTCGAGCAGCATCGGGATCGACGCGGCCGAGCAGTTGCCGAAGCGCTCGATGTTGCTCGGGCACTTCGCGGGCGGGATGCCCAGCGACTGCGCCACGAACTCGTTGATGCGCAGGTTCGCCTGGTGGAAGAGGAACAGATCGACGTCGTCCTGCTTGATGCCGGCGGCGTCGAGCGTCTCGCGCAGCACCTCGGGCATGCGAGTCACCGCGTGCTTGAACACGAAGCGCCCCTCCATGCGCGGGTAGTGCGCGCCGGCGTCGAACATCTCCTGGGTGAAGCGCTCCGGGTAGTACGACGAGCCCGGCGCCTCGATCCAGAGCTTCTTGCCGTGCTCGCCCTGGGCGTGCATGCGGATCGCGAGCAGGCCCGAGCGATCGTCCGCATCGGGGTTCGCCTCGACCACCACGGCGCCCGCGCCGTCGCCGAAGAGGACGGCGGTATCGCGGCCGCGATCCGTGAACTCGAGACCGGTCGAGTGCACCTCGCAGCCGACGACCAGTACGCGCCGCATCTGGCCCGAGCGGATGAAGGCATCCGCCGTGGCGAGCGAATACAGGAAGCCGCTGCACTGCGCGCGCAGGTCGAAGCACGGAATCTCGGGCACGCCGAGCGCGTGGTGCAGGAAGAACGACGTGCCCGGGAACTCGTGTTGCGGCGAGAGCGTCGCGAGCACGATCGCGTCGATCTCGTCCGGGCCGACGCCCGCGGCGTCGAGCGCGCGCCGCGACGCGTGCAGCGCCAGATCCATCGGCGTCTCGCTGCCGTCCACGTGCCGGCGCTCGGCGATCCCCGAGCGCTGGCGGATCCACTCGTCGCTCGTGTTCATGCGCTGCGCGAGGTCGTGGTTGGTCACCACGCGTTCCGGCACGTACATGCCGGTCCCCGTGATCCTGGATCGGATGGCCGTCGTCATGCTCTCACCCCTGCCACTTTCGGTGCCTCGTCTTCGCCCGCGAGCGCCGTGAGGCGATCGCGCACGCGTTCGGGCAACTCGTTCCAGACGCACGCTTCGACGCGCTCGAGCAGCGCGTGCAGCCCGGTGCCCGCGAGCGCCGACACGGCGACGCCGCCGGCGCGCGCGGCGATCGCGTCGGCTTCGCCGGGCGGCAGCCGGTCGGCCTGGTTGAAGACGAGCAGCTCGGGCGTGTCGTCGAGGCCGATCTCGGCGAGCACGCCGCGCACTGCGGCGATCCGCCGCTCGGCGTCGGGCGCCGCGACGTCGACGACGTGCAGGAAGAGGTCGGCGTCGCGCAGCTCCTCGAGCGTGGCGCGGAATGCCTCCTTCATCTCCGTCGGCAGATCGCGGATGAAGCCCACCGTGTCCGTGATGATGACTTCGCGCTCGCGCGGGAAGCGCAGGCGTCGCGACGTCGGATCGAGCGTCGCGAAGAGCTTGTCCTCGACCAGCACGTCGGCGTTCGTGAGCGCGCGCAGCAGCGTGCTCTTGCCCGCGTTCGTGTAGCCGACGATCGAGAGCACGGGCACGTCGCGCCGGTTGCGCCGGCTGCGCCGGCCCGCGCGCTCGCGGCCGAGATGCGCGAGCGACTTCTCGAGCCGCGCGATGCGATCGCGTACGCGGCGGCGATCGACTTCGAGCCGCTGCTCGCCGGGACCGCGCCCGCCGATGCCGCCGCCGAGCCGCGAGAGTCCCTGGTCCTGCTGCGCGAGCCGCGGCAGCCGGTACTTGAGCTGCGCGAGCTCGACCTGCAGCTTGCCGTCCCGCGACCGTGCGCGCTGCGCGAAGATGTCGAGGATCAGCTGCGTGCGGTCGATGACGCGCAGCTCCATCCGCTCGGCGAGGTTCCGCGCCTGGGCGGGCGTCATGTCCTGGTCGAAGATCACGAGGTCGATGTCGCTCTGGAAGCAGCGGATCGCGAGGTCCGAGAGCTTGCCGGCGCCGAGCACGGTGCGCGGGTCGACGGCGGGGCGCGACTGGGTGATGACGTCGACCACCGTGACGCCCGCGGCGCGGGCGAGCTCGCGCAGCTCGGCCACGTGGGTCTCGAGGGTCGCGCGGTCGCGGCCGGCGGTGACCGAGACCAGGATCGCGCGCTCGCCGTCGCCGACGTCGTGGGTCGCGGTCGTGCGGGCGAGCTCGTTCTCGAGATCGCGGATGAAGCTGCTGAACGGGGCGTCGAGATCCGCCGGATGACAGGGCGGGAGCTTCTCCGTCGAGCGCCCGTCGGCGTTGGCCGCGCACAGCGAGGCGGCGTGGGCGAGGGAGGGGAGGCCGTCCTCGCGGACGCCGATCGAGACGACGGCGTCGAGCCGCAGCAGCGCGAGATCGGTCAGGTCGTCGCGGGTGAGCCCCTCGTTCGCGAGGTGGGTCTTGATCAGGCGGAGACCGCGCAGGCGGCCGCGGCCGGCGCGCAGACGACCCCAGTCGGGCAGCTCCGTCCCGGACGGGCTGCCCACCATCACGTGCTGGACCGCCCCCGCCCGGTCGACGAGCAGACCCACCTGGCGCCGGATCTCCCTGGACAGCTCGGTCAGCTCGCGTGCGAGCTCGTTCGTGACGAGCCGGTCCGCGGTGAGGCGCCGGCGGAGCAGGCGCTCGAGCGCCTTCACCTGGCTGGCTTTGAGACCGTTCGTATGACCGTGAACCTGGATGAGGTTCTCCTGTTGCGGGGCCTCACCGGCCACTCGCGGGGCCAGGGTCGCGCAGGGCCCTGGACACCCCGTGGCGGGATCCACGGGGTGGACGCGCCGGAAGGTAGGCGACGGGGACAGCGCCCGACAGTCGTCGGCTGCTGCGCGACCCATTATCCCCTGGGGGTCTCCGACCCCTTCATCAGGCGACGGGTGGGCCCCTTCGTCCGATCCCGATTACCGTCAGCGTCGGGAGCAACCCTGCAGGACTCTCCG
>JALOQG010000531.1 GCA_025453505.1 Myxococcota bacterium
CCTAGCCGGCGTCGCTCCAGTGCGAGGGATAGAGCGGGAAGCGGCGGCACAGTGCTTCCACTTCGGCGTGCACCTTCGCGATGACCGCAGCGTCGTCCGGCGCCTCGAGTACGCGCGAGATCAGATCTGCGAGCGTCCCCATCTCGGCTTCCTTCATGCCGCGCGTCGTCACCGCGGGCGTGCCGACTCGCACGCCCGACGTGACCGCGGGCTTGCGCGGATCGAACGGCACCATGTTCTTGTTGGTGGTGATGCCGGCGCGTTCGAGCACTTCCTGCGCCTGCTTGCCCGTGACGGGACGGTCGACGAGCGAGAGCATGAACAGGTGCACGTCGGTGCCGCCCGACACGACGCGGAAGCCGCGCGCGAGCAGGCCCGCGCACAGCGCGCGGGCATTGGCGACGATCTGGCGGCTGTAGTCGCGGAAGGCCGGCTGCGCGGCCTCGCGGAACGCCACCGCCTTGCCGGCGATCACGTGCATCAGCGGCCCGCCCTGCCCGCCCGGGAACACGGCGGAGTCGACCTTCTTCGCCCAGGCCGCGTCGCACAGGATCATGCCGCCGCGCGGACCGCGCAGCGTCTTGTGGGTGGTGGTCGTCACGAGGTGCGCCTTGCCGACGGGCGACGGGTGCACGCCCGCTGCGACGAGACCCGCGATGTGTGCGATGTCCGCGAAGAGCACTGCGCCGATCTCGTCGGCGATCGAGCGGAACGCGTCGAAGTCGAGCACGCGCGAGTACGCCGTCGTGCCGCACTGGATCAGCTTCGGCCGGTGTTCCTTCGCGAGACGCCGCACTTCGTCGTAGTCGATCTGTTCGGTGTCCTGCCGCACGCCGTAGGGCACGACCTTGTAGAGCTTGCCCGAGAAGTTGACCGGGCTGCCGTGCGTGAGGTGTCCGCCGTGGTCGAGGTTCATGGCGAGGATCGTGTCGCCGACGTCGATCGCCGCGCGATACACGGCCTCGTTGGCCTGCGAGCCGGCGTGCGGCTGCACGTTGGCGTGGTCCGCTCCGAAGAGCGCCTTGGCCCGGTCGATCGCGATCTGCTCGACCTGATCGACGACTTCGCAGCCGCCGTAGTAGCGGCGCCCGGGATAGCCCTCGGCGTACTTGTTGGTCAGCACCGATCCGACCGCCTCGAGCACTGCCTCCGAGACGAAGTTCTCGGACGCGATCAGCTCGATGCCGAGCGCCTGGCGCCGTGCTTCGGCGCGCAGCAGCGGCGCGAGTTCGGGATCCGTGTCGTCGAGCGGCGAGCGCCCCGTCAGCTCGTGCGACCAGGCGCGGCGCGACGCCGCGTCGGGCGAAGTGCGATCGGCGGCGAGCGCGAGCACGTTGGCGTCGTTGTGGCGCCGCGCCATCTCCGCCATCTGCGGATCGAGCGCGAGCGCCGCGCGCACGTGAGGGAAGCGATTGGCGGTGTAGGAGACGCCGAGCCCGGAGCCGCAGATGACGATGCCGCGCTCCGCGTCGCCCCGCGAAACGGCCTCCGCAGCCGGACCCGCGAGATCGGGATAGTCGACGGCGCCGGTGCCGTCGGTGCCGAAGTCGACCACTTCCCAGCCCTCGGCCGCGAGCTGCTCGCGCAGCGCGCTCTTCAGCGCCACCCCGCGATGATCGCTCGCCAGGACCATGCGCCTCGCCATTCGCGCCTCCTCCTATCCCACTCTGCCGAGCAGAAGACTCGCGTTGACTCCGCCGAATCCGAACGCGTTCGAGAGCGCCACGCGCGCCGCGTGCGGCCGCGCCTTGTGAGCGACGTGATCGAGTGCGCAGGCCGGATCCGGATGATCGAGATTGAGCGTGGGCGGCAACGTACCGCTCTCGAGCGCGCGCACGCACAGGATCGCCTCGACGGCACCGGCGGCGCCTAGCAGGTGGCCCGTCGCCGACTTGGTCGCCGACACCGGGATGCGATCGAGATGCGCGCCGAACGCCGCGCGCAGCGCCGCGACCTCGCAGCGATCGCCGGCCGGTGTGCTGGTCGCGTGCGCGTTGATGTGATCGACCGCCGAGGCGGCGAGCCCGGCGTCGGCGAGCGCGCGCTCGATCGCGAGCCGCGCGCCGTGACCGTCCTCCGGCGGGCTCGCCGGATGCGACGCGTCGGCGGCCTCGCCGAAGCCGAGCCACCGGGCGCGCACGCGCGCCGCGCGCGCCCGCGCATGCTCCTCGGATTCGAGCACGAGGATGCCGGCGCCTTCGCCGAGCACGAAGCCGTCGCGATCGGCGTCGAACGGACGGCTCGCCCGCGACGGATCGTCGTTGCGGGTCGAGAGTGCGCGCATCGAGGCGAAGCCGGCCATCACGAGCGGGAGGATCGCGGCCTCCGTGCCGCCCGCCACCACCACGTCGGCGTCGCCGTGCTCGATCAGACGCGCGGCCGCACCGAGCGCCTGTGCGCCCGAGGCGCAGGCCCCGACCGGACACGCGATCGGACCGCGGAAGCCGCCACGCATCGACACGAACGCCGCCGCCATGTTCGGCAACGTCATCGGCACCACGAACGGCGAGAGCCGGCGCGCACCGCGTTCGCGCAGTACGTCGTGGCCGTCGAGCAGCGTCTCGATCCCGCCGATCGAGGTGCCGACGACGACGCCGACACGGTCGCGATCGATCGCGGCGCCGACGAGGCCGGCGTCGGCGAGTGCCTCATCGGCCGCCGCGAGCGCGAGCCGCGCCGAGCGATCGAGCCGGCGCGCTTCCTTGGCGTCGAGACCCTTTGGTCCCGCATCGGCCGGACACTCGGCGGCGATGCGCACGGGCAGCGAGGCGGCGTCGAAGCGTCTCAACGCTCCAATCCCGCTCTCGCCGCGCAAGGCGGCACTCCACGTCGATTCGACGTCGGATCCCAGCGGCGTCACGCAACCGAGGCCCGT
>JALOQG010000005.1 GCA_025453505.1 Myxococcota bacterium
AGATGGGAATCGAGGCGGGCGCCGAGAACGACGAGCAGCTGCGCCGCGAAGCAGATCTCCACCTGCCGCTCCAACGCCTCGCGGAGGCCGCGACGCGCGCGGGAGTCGGGACGCTGATCGTGACGCGACTCCAGCCGCCGCCGCTCTTCGACCAGCAGTACCTCACCGCCGTCCGCGAGAACTTCGCGGGCTTCGCCTCGATCGCGCAGGAGTGCGACGAGGCCGCGCCGTAGCGCCGGCTGCGGCTAGATCTCGACGCCGGGCTCCGCGTCGGGTCCGAAGCGGTGGAAGCGATCGTCGGGCATGCGCCTGGGCTCGGGGGCCGGATCGAGGAACGGCTCCGGCGGCGCGGGCCGGTCGTCGGCCGCGCGCTCGCCGGCGAAGCGGCGCTTCTGCTCGCGGAAGTACGGCTCTTCGGGCGCGAGCCGGATCGCCTCGTCGATCACGTCGACCGCCTCGTCCGCGTGGCCACTCTGGAACTCGACCTCGGCGAGCGTGTCGAGCAGGTTGGGATCGAGGCGGTCGGTCGCGTCGACGGCGCGGCGCGCGAGTTCGCGCGCGTCGACGAGCGCCTTGCGCGTCGGCGCGCGGCCCGTCGCGATCAGCCACGCCGCGTCGTTGAGGATCAGCGGCGAAGTCTCCTCGAGGTCGAGGAGCCGTTCGGCGTGACTCTCCCAGGCGCGTCCGCCGCCGAGCAGCCGCGACGCCGAGAGCAGCGACGCCACCGCCACCGCCGCGACGAGCGCGATCGCGACGCGCAGCGCGGGCGCGACGGGTTCCCGGCGCAATCCAGGCGCCGCGACGATCGCCGTCGCCGCCCCGCCTGCGAGGAATCCGCCGAAGTGCGCCGCGCCAGCGACGAACGGCACGGCGAGCGGGAGCATCGCGTCGGCGAGCAGCGCCATCACGAAGAGCCGCCGCGGGATCCGCCACTGCACCGGCAATCGCTCCGGGAAGCGGAACTCGAGCAGCAGGATCGCCGCCGCGAAGCCGGCGACGATGCCCGACGCGCCGACCAGCGCCTCGTAGCCCGCGACGACGCCGGCGAGCGTCGCGCCGAGCGCCGAGAGTCCTGCGATCCAGATCGTGCGGCCGGTGCCGAGCGATCGCTCGACCAGACCGCCGAGCACGAGGAGCCCGATCGTGTTGACCGACAGATGCACCAGATCCGCGTGCAACAGGTTCGCCGTCAGCAGTCGCCACGGCTCGCCCCGCACCGCGAGCAGCGAGCTGAAGAACCCGGCGTGGTGCACGGCGGGCCCGAGCCAGAGTTCGAGCGCGTAGACCGCGAGACAGGCGAGCGCGATCCCTCGCGACGCCCAGCGCGAAGATCCCTCGCGCGCGAAGGCGTCCACGTCGGCCATGCGCGCGAGATGCACGGCGCCGTTCGTCTCGCGTGCGACGTGCTCGAAGAGCGCTCGCTGGAACGCGTCCGCCTGGTCGGGATCGGGGAACCAGTTGCGCGGGATCACGAATAGACCCCGTCGCGTGCCGAAGCGCAGCGCGCGCGAGCCCGAGATCCAGTGCGTGAGATCCGCGTAGGCCGTGAAGGCCTCGCGTGCGAACGCGCCGCCGGGATGGCGGAAGCCGCTCGCGTGGAGCGAGATGCTGCCTCGCCCGCTCCGCAGCGGGAAGATCATCGGCTCGGGTGCCAGCCCGGCGTCGCTCACGTCGACGAAGCTAGCCGATGTCGAGGCGGCGCTACGAGTGCTTGCTCGGAACCGCCAGCGACGGGAAGACGCGGGTGTAGAGCAGGAACACGAGCACGAACGCGCCCAGGAAGCCGCCCGCGATGCCGATCTGCACCGGGCCGAGCCAGGAGAACGAGTCCTTCGGCACCAGCGACGGCCAGACCAGGACGTTGCGCTCGAGCCAGAATCCGAAGAGCATCACGAGCGAGACCGAGCCGAGGATCGCCGGAGTCTTCTTGGGGCGCTGCCCGAGCAGCACCCAGAACGGGATGACCCAGCAGCACAGCCACACGAAGAGGGTCATCTTCGCGTACGGCTCGGTGATGCGGTCCCAGAAGTGCTTCAAGTCCCAGGTACGCGCCAGCTCCATCAGGTTGATGCCGGCCTTGTCGACCATGAACTGCGAGCCGAGGCGCGCTTCGAAGAACTGCGTCTCCTCGGGCATGTTGGCGTACCAGATCACCAGGTACTGCGAGAAGAACAGGTACATCCAGAAGATCGAGAAGGCGAAGATCATCTTGCCGATGTCGTGCATGCGGCTCTTCGTGACCTCGCCCTGGAAGCCCGGCGCATTGCGATGCAGCACCAGGATGAGCGCCGTCGCGGCGATCGCCGAGAGGAAGCCGCCCCACGTGAAGTAGGCGCCGAACAGATTCGAGTACCAGGTCGGCGTCAGCGACATCACCTGATCGAAGGCAATGAAGGTCCAGCCGGTCGCGAACGAGAGGGCGATGATCGGCGCGAGCACCCGGCAGCGGGCCGCGCAGAGATCGCGCTCCGCCTCGTCGCCGCGCCAGCCGGCCGTCCAGCGCGAGAACATCCCGCCGCGCTCGCGCAGCGCGCCGAGCGTCGGCCGCACGGAGTAGTAGAGGAACGCGACCGTCAGCAGCGCGAGCCAGGCGAAGATCGCGACGTCCATCACGAAGAGCCGCGTCGCGTTGAGGTAGACCTCCTTGCCGGGCGGCGGAGAGTGCAGCCACGGCGAGTAGATGTGCTCGCGTCCGAGGAAGGAAATCAGGAAGAACACGAGCGTGAGCGGGGCCCAGGCTCCGAGCCCCTCCGCGATGCGCCGCGCCGGACCGGGCCAGCGCGCGCCGATGATCACGAACGCGCACGCGACGGCGACGCCGCCCTGTGCGAGCACACCCCAGTAGAGATAGTTGACGTGAAACGCGCGCCAGGCGGTGGCGGGATCCGTCGAGAGACCTGCCAGGAATGCGATCACGCCGATCGCGATCAACGCCAGGCAGGCGCCGAGGAGCGGGGTCGGGATCGCGCGCGGACTCGCCTGTTCCGCTGCGACGACGGCGGAGCTCACTGTTGCGCGCCTCCCTGCTGCGGCGTTTCGGCCGGAGCGGCCTGTGCAGTCTGCGCACCGGGCAGCTGACCGTTCATGTACCGGACGTAGTTCACGATGTCCCAGCGATGGTCGGGCGGGATGCGGCGGTACGCGGGCATGCGCCGGATGCCCTGCGCGATCACCGTGTAGATGTGTCCGTCGCTGAAGTTCTTCGTGATCTGGGAACCGACCGGGCCGGCGATCGGAAGCACGCCGAGCAGGGGGCCCTTGCCGAACGGCGGACCGGCGACCGTACCGTCGCCGAGGCCGGTGAGGCCGTGGCACGGACCGCAGTAGATCTCGTACTGCTTCTTGCCGTTCTGGAGCGACGCGAGCGAAGCCGGCACCGGATTGGGCAGCGCCTCCGTCTCGGCGAGCGTCATCGTGGCGGTGCGGCGCACCGCGCCGATCGGCACGGTGCCCTCCGGCGGCACGAAGCCGCCCGGAGCCGACGCCTTCTCGGTGTCTTCGTAGGCCTGCACGGCGATCTGCCATTTCATCTGCGGGAACCACTCGACCGACATCTGCTCCCAGCAGCCGAAGGCGGGCAGCGCCGACACCACCAGCAGGAGTCGAAGCGCGCTAGCTCGCGACAAGGGACACCTCCTTGGCGGAGTGGGCACGCAGCAGGCCGTCCACCTCGGCGACGTCGCGCTCGGGCACTTCGACGACCAGGCCGAACTCCTCGGCGGAGAAGCGCGCGCTGTAGCCCGCGCCGAGCTTGATGGAGGGCAGACCGCCCACTGCGAGCAGACCGAGCAGGGTGAAGATGCCGCCGAAGAGGATGGTCACTTCGAACGCGATCACCGTGTACGGCGGGATCGAGGCGAAGGGCTTGCCACCGATCACGATCGGCCAGTCGAGCGACATCCAGATCGTCATCGCATAGCCGGCCACGACACCGAGCAGACCACCGACCAGCGTGAAGATCCGCACCTTCGACGGCTTCGGATCCACCGCGTCGTCGATCTCCTCGAACGGCGCGGGCGAGTAGACCTCGAGCTTCGTGAAGCCGCGGCCCTTGAGCCGCGTCACGGTTTCCGCGACGTCGCCCGGTCTGTCGAAGACGCCGACCAGCGTGGGCATCTCAGTGCGCCTCCGCGTGCTGGCCGTGGCCATGCGCACGCTCGTGGATCACGAGCTCCTTCACCTCGGAGATCGGGATCACCGGGAAGAGCTTCAGGAAGATCAGGAACAGGATGCTGAAGAACGAGAACGAGCCCGCGATGATCATCAGCTCGGCCGGTTGCGGCGTGTAGTGGCCCCAGACGGCCGGATTGAACTCGCGCGAGAGACCCGTGATGATGATCACGTAGCGCTCGAACCACATGCCGATGTTGATCAGCGTGCAGATCACGAAGATCGTCGGCACGTGCGTGCGCAGCTTCTTGAACCAGAAGAGGTGCGGCACCACGCCGTTGAAGATCAGCATGATCCAGGTCGAGATCCAGTACGGGCCGAAGGCGCGCAGGTAGAAGCTGGTCTTCTCGGCCTCGACGCCGCTGTACCACGCGATGAAGTACTCGATGCCGTACGCGTAGCCGACGATGCAGCTCGTCAGCAGCAGGAAGCGGCACATGTTCTCGAAGTGGTAGTCGGTGAGGATGTGCTCGAGGCCGAAGATGCGGCGCACCGGAATCATCACGGTGAGCACCATCGCGAAGCCCGAGAAAATTGCGCCGGCGACGAAGTACGGCGCGAAGATCGTGGCGTGCCAGCCCGGGACCAGCGCCATCGCGAAGTCCCAGGACACGACCGAGTGCACCGAGAGCACCAGCGGCGTCGCGAGTCCCGAGAGGTGCAGCACCGTGCGGTTGTGCGCCTTCCACTGCC
This sequence comes from Myxococcota bacterium, assembly GCA_025453505.1. Lineage (GTDB taxonomy): Bacteria > Myxococcota_A > UBA9160 > UBA9160 > PR03 > PR03. The sequence goes on from JALOQG010000005.1 coordinate 4,864, forward strand.
GCGACGTGCCCTGCCAGCCGAGCGCCAGCGCGCCGTAGAGAGCCTTGCGCCAGCCGGTGGTGCGATCGCGCGCGATCGCGAGATCCGGGATCAGGCCGACGTAGAAGAAGATCAGCGACACCAGCGTGTAGGTCGAGATCGCAAAGGTGTCCCAGAGCAGCGGGCTCTTGAAGTTCACCCAGAGCGCGCGCTGGTTCGGGTACGGGAGGATGAAATACGCCTTCCAGATGCGGCCGACGTGGATGCCGAGGAAGAGCTGTGCGGTGAAGACCGCGAAGATCGTCATCGCCTCGGCGGAGCGGTTGATCGCGTTGCGCCACTTGGCGCGGAACAGGAAGAGGATCGCGGAGATCAGCGTGCCCGCGTGGGCGATGCCGACCCAGAACACGAAGGTGACGATGTACGCGCCCCAGAAGATCGGGTGCGAGTAGCCGGCGATGCCGAGACCGGCGTAGATCTGATAGATCCAGGTGGCCGCGCCTCCCGCGAGCCCTCCGAGACACAATCCGATGAGGAGCAGCCAGCCGAGGCCGGGCCGCTCCATGAACACGCGCATGACGTCGCGATTCGTGGGCGAATCCGGCAACGCCGGCGTGGGCCGGATCATCGCAGCGACCGATTCGGGCGGCGGCGGCGTCATCTTGGCACTACCCCTCGATGCTCCCGCGCTTCACCTTCGCGAGATAGGTGACCGCGGGCCGCGTGTTCAATTCGTGCAGCGAGTGGTAGCCGCGCACGGGGTCGCTCCCGGCCTTGGCGACCGCGCTGTTGGCGTCCACGAGATTCCCGAACGTGATGGCGCTCGTCGGACACGACTGCGCGCAGGCCGTCGTGACTTCGCCGTCGGCGATGGAGCGGTTCTCGTCCTTGGCCACCTGGCGCGCGGTTGCGATGCGCTGCACGCAGAACGTGCACTTCTCCATCACGCCCTGGCCGCGGACGGTGACGTCCGGGTTGGCCAGCAGCCGCATCGGCTCGGGCCAGCGCGTGAGCGCGAGGTCGTACCAGTTGTACTTGCGGACCTTGTACGGGCAGTTGTTGGCGCAGTACCGCGTGCCGATGCAGCGGTTGTAGATCATGCCGTTCAGGCCGTCGTCGTTGTGGTACGTCGCGATGACGGGACACACGGGCTCGCACGGCGCAGCGCCGCAATGCTTGCAGAGCATCGCCGTATGGCGGATGTCGACGGTCGTGCCGGACTCGTCGGGGATGATCGGGACGCGGTCTTCGCCGCCCTCGAGGCTGCCATCGCCGACCCAGCGCTCGATGCGCAGCCAGGCCATGTGGCGGCCGCGGCGCACCTCTTCTTCGCCGACGATCCCGATGTTGTTCTCGATGTAGCAGGCGACGACGCACGCGCTGCAGCCCGTGCACTTGTCCATGTCGATCGACATGCCCCAGCGGTACGCACCGCCGGGCACGCGGTCCATCGCCGCGTCGAAGTCGCGCAGATGGCCGTGCTCGCCACCGTGACCGCCCTCGGCTCCGTGCCCGGCGGACTCGCCGTGACCGGCATCGGCCGCGACCGCGGGCAGCGCCGCCTCCGTCGCGCCGTGCGCCGCGGGCGCGCCGCCGGCCAGCTCGGCCAGCGTCACGGCCAGACCGAGGCGCCGGCCGCGCTGATCCTGGCTGAACTGTGCGATGGGCAGGCGCTCGTGCCGGCCCGCCGACGCGACGCGCGCCTTCGCGAGCAGCCATGCGCGGCCGCCGGCCTCGTCGGTGAGCGCCGGCAGGAGCTCGATCACGTTGACGCCGCGCTTCTCGCCCGGGCGACCACCGTCCGCGAGCGACGCCCAATGACCGACCGTGTGGCCCTGCCCGATCGAGATCGCGATCACGTCGTCGCGCACGCCGCTGCGCACCACCACCGGAAGCTCGACCGAGCCCGCGCTGGTCGCGACGCCGATCACGTCGCCGAACTCGAGCCCGCCGAGCTTCTCGGCAGCACGCGGCGAGATCTCCGCGAACGACTGCCACATCACCTTCGTGACCGGGTCGGGCGTTTCCTGGAGCCAGGGCAGGTTCGCGCCGCGACCGTCGTTGAACAGCGCGCCCGACGCGGCGACCAGCGTGAACTCGCCGTCGCCGTCGAGCGCGGGCTCGGCCACTTCGACCGCAGGCGCCGCGACCGCGACCGCGAGCGGCGCGGCCTCCTGGAACACGCCGCCATTCTGCAGCGTCGCGTGCCAGTCGGTGCCCGCGAAGGACTGCTCGACCAGCGAACGGAAGCTGCCCTCCGGCAACTGCGCGGCGACGTCCGGGCCCATCGCGCGCGCGACGTCGAGGAGCGTATCCACCGCCGCGCGCGTGTCGTAGAGCGGGCGCAGCGTCGGTTGCACCACGCCGCGGATGCCGGCGCGGGACTCGGCGTCGCCCCAGGATTCGAGCGGTGCGTGGTCCGGCAGGATCAGGTTCGCGCGCTCCGAGGTCTCGTCCGCGATCGACGCGAGCGACACCACGAAGGGCACCTTGGCCAGCGCGTCGGCGAAGCCGCTCGCCGGCGGCAGGCTGTAGAGCGGGTTCGAGCCGTGCACGATCAGCACGCCGACGCTGCCGCCCTTCATCGCGTCCACGAGCGCGAGAGTCTCGCGGTAGCTCGAGCGCTTGCCCTCGCGCGGCGGGGCGATGCGCAGCGTCTTGCCGAGCGCACCGAGCGCGACGTTCGCGAGCAGCACGGTGCGCGCCGTCGAGGCCGCGCGACGACTCGCGAGCGCGACCCCGGGCGGGATCAGCACGGGCGCCTTCGCCGCGCCGAGCGCCTTGCCGACGCGTTCGAGCGTCGCGACGGGCACGTCGGCCTGCTGCGCGACGGCCGCCAGATCGACGTCGCCGACGAGTCCGGCGAGCGGACCGGCGTTGGCGCCGAGCGCGACCTTGACGAGCGCCAGCGCGACGAGCGCTTCGCTGCCCGGACGCGCCGCAATCCATTCGTCGGCGTTCGACGCCGTCATCGACAGCCGCGGGCCGACGTACACGAAGCGCGCGGCGTGCGCCCCGGGCTTCGAGACGTCGCGCGCGGCGGCGAGCTGGCGCGCGTGCTCGGTCGGCGACGGGCCCGACTCGAGGAAGTCCGAACCGAAGTCGATCACGAAATCCGAGCCGGAGAGGTCGAAGACCGGCTCGCCGGGCGCGCCGAACACCGCGGTGACGGCGTCGCGCAGCGCCTCGGGCGCGAAGGGTTCGTACACGACGCGGCCGCCGGCGCCGACCGCAGTCACCCACGCGTCGATCCAGCGGCCCGCGGTCGGACCGGTCTCGCCGCCGAGCAGCCAGGTGCGGCCGCCGGCCTTCTTGATCTCGCCCGACAGCAGCGCGATCGCCTCGTCCCACGAGACGTCGCTGTAGGTGCCGTCGGGGTTGCGCTTGCGCGGCGCCTTGTAACGGTCGGGGTGGTAGGTCCAGCCGATCGACGCCTGGCCGAGCGCGCAGAGCGCGCCCTTGTTCACGGGATGGTCCGGATTGCCTTCGAGCTTGATCGGACGGCCCTCGCGCGTCTTCACGTGCAACCCGCACGCGGCCGGGCAGGCCTGACACGTCGAGGCGTAGTAGTTCGCGATGCCGGGCACGATCTCGTCGGGCTGCACCACGTACGGGATCAGCTTGGTGACGTGATCCCCGCAGCCCGAGGCCGCTGCGGCGCCGGCGCTCGCTCCGACGAGCTTCAGGAAATCGCGACGATGGAATTCGGGCATCCCGGCTTCCTAGTAGTGGCAGGTCAGACAGTCTTGCGACGCCTGATTCTGTCGGTGGCAGTCGATGCACCAGCCCATCTCGAGCTTCTTCGAAGGCAGGAGCCAGGGCCACCAGATGGTGTCGGACGTCAGATGGATCTTGTCCATCGTCTCGACCGGGCCGTGACAACGCTGGCACTCGACGCCCGCCTGCACGTGGCGGTTGTGCCGGAACTTCACGTGCTCGGGAACGCGATGGATCTGCAGCCACGGAATGGGCTTCTGCTCGTCCCAGAACTTCTTGAGCGTCTGGACGCCTTCCATGTCGCCGCCGAACTGCGCGTGGCAGCCCATGCACAGCTCGACCGACGGCACGCCCGCGGCGCGGGACTGGTCCGTGCCGGTGTGGCAGTACATGCAGTCGATCTTGTACTCGCCGGCGTGGAGCGCGTGGCTGAACGGAATCGGCTGGAGGAGTCCGGGGGCGTCGGGATCCGACGCGGCGGCCTGGGCGTCGTACGCCTTCTGGCTGGACCTGGGACCGGAGGGCGCTGCGGCGGCGGGCGCCTGCGCGGCGACCGGCTCGGGTCCCGAGAGACCGAATACCAGACCCACGGCCAGGCACGTGGCACACGCCACTGCGACGGCCCGCCTCGACGGACGGATCGGGATCACGCTCGTGCGCCCCCCATGCTCAGCCCAACTTCGTTCGGTCTCGTTCCGGTCATTCGTTGCGTTCATCCGGCGGCCTTGGACGAGCGAAGGATCGCTGCGTCCGCGCACCGATGACCGAACGTGAACGTTGTCGGAACGTCTCCGACACGCCCCTCTCCGGACCGTGGGCAGCGGCCTTTTAGCGCCATCCGGCGCGTCGCGTCAACCGTGGACAACGGCTTCGATCGTGCGCCGAGCGCTCGTCGCGACGTCTCGCATTGCGACTGCAAGTCCGCAACGCCATCGCAGTCGACTCCAAAACACTGGTTGGAGATGCTCGCGAACGGGAGCGCGCCGCATGGCGTACGGCTAGAATCCGCGCGCCGCCCCCGGCCTCTGTGTCCAACCCATCGCCCGATCGATGGAAATCGAGACTCCGCCGGGAGCTGCGCGCGACCGGCCGCGCCTCAACCGCGCCGGAGGAGAATGCCGGCATGGGCGATGCGTGGATCCTCGATGCGGTGCGAACGCCGCGCGGCAAGGGCAAGAAGGACACTGGAGCGCTCTCCGGCATCCATCCGCAGGCGCTGCTCGCGCAGTGCCTGAATGCGCTCCAGCAGCGCATCGGCTTCGACCCCGCGCACGTCGAGGATCTGGTCGCCGGCTGCGTCTCCGACGTGAACGACCAGGCCGCCTGCATCGCACGCAACGCGGTGCTCGCCGCGGGCTGGGATCCGAAGACCGCGAGCGGCGTCACGCTGAACCGCTTCTGTGGCTCGGGCCAGCAGGCGGTGAACTTCGCCGCGATGGGCGTGATGGCCGGACAGCAGGAACTCGTGATCGGCGGCGGCGTCGAATCGATGTCGCGTGTGCCGATGGGATCGACCGGCGGCGGGCTCGACGGCAACAATCCGCAGCTCGTCGAGCTGCACCCGCTGGTGCCGCAGGGTATCTCGGCGGACCTGATCGCGACGCTCGAGGGCTTCTCGCGCGCCGATCTCGACGCGTTCGCCGCCGAGAGCCAGCGCCGCTGCGCGATCGCGCAGAAGGACGGCCTCTTCGCGAATTCGCTCGTCCCGGTGCGCGACCCCGAAGGCAAGGTCGTGCTCGACCGTGACGAATTCCCGCGCGCCGGCTCGACCGCCGAGAGTCTCGGCAAGCTGCCGCCGTCCTTCGAGCAGCTCGGCGCCTATACGCCGAAGGGCGACACGCGAACGCTCGATCAGCGCGCGCTGTCCCGCTACACGCAGATCTCGAAGATCGAGCACGTGCACCACGCCGGCAACTCGTCGGGCATCGTGGACGGCGCCGCGGCGGTGCTGGTCGCGTCGCCGGAATACGCGAAGGCGCACGGACTGCAGCCCCGCGCGCGCTTCGTCGCGATGGCGACGGCGGCCGACGAGCCGATCATCATGCTGACCGCGCCGACACCCGCCACGCAGCGGTGTCTCGCCAAGGCGAAGATGTCGATCTCGGACATCGACCTCTTCGAGATCAACGAGGCGTTCGCCGCGATCCCGCTCAAGGTCATGCGCGACCTCGGAATCGACCCCGCCAAAGCCAACGTGAACGGGGGCGCGATCGCGCTCGGCCACCCGCTCGGCGCGACGGGCGCGATGCTGCTCGGCACCGTGCTCGACGAACTCGAGCGCCGCGACAAGAGCGTCGGTCTCGTCACGATGTGCATCGGCGGCGGCATGGGCATCGCCACGATCATCGAACGCATCTGAGAAACACGCGCGAGCGCACCACCCCCGTTTCCGCCGTAGCGAGCCGCAGGCGAGCGGGCAGACCCCATGAGGCTCGCGGTCGCCAACCACCGAGGACCGGAAAAGAGATGATCGACTTCCAACCCACCGACGAGCAGCAACTCGTCATCGACACCGTCCGCCAATTCGCGCAGAACGAGGTGCGCCCGCAGGCGCGCGACTGCGACGAATCGAAGAAGCTGCCGGAGAAGGTGCTCGAGCAGGCGCACGAACTCGGGCTCGTCGCGAACGCGCTGCCCGAGTCCGCGGGCGGCGGCGGCGAACGCAGTGCGGTGACGGGCGCGCTCGTCGCGGAAGAGCTGGCGTGGGGCGATCTCTCGATCGCGCTCGCGATCCTCTCCCCGGGGCTCACGGCGTATCCGATCGCCGAGTTCGGCAGCGACGCGCAGAAGCAGACGCTGTCGGCGTTCACCGGCTCGCGCTTCGTGCCGGGCTCGCTCGCGTGGGTCGAGCCGCGCTTCGATTCCGATCCGTTCCGCCCGCAGACGACCGCACGCCGCGACGGCGCCGACTACGTGCTCGACGGCGCCAAATGCTTCGTGCCGTGGCTCGACGGCGGCGGCGACGTGCTCGTGGTCGCCAGCGAAGGCGGCGCACCGCAGGCGTTCCTGGTGCCGCGCGACGCGAAGGGCCTCGCGGCCGAGCGCGAGAAGAACATGGGCATCCTCGCGCTGCCCACCGCCGAGCTGACGCTCACCGGCGTACGCGTGCCGGCGGCCGCACGACTCGGCGGTGACGCGGGTGCGGATCTGCGCCGCGTGCTGAACCAGGGCCGCGTCGCGCTCGCGGCGATGGCGGTCGGCGTCGCGCGCGCGGCGTTCGAGGTCGCGCGGGACTACGCCAAGGAGCGGATCGTGTTCGGCGTTCCGGTCGCCACCAAGCAGGCGATCGCTTTCAAGCTCGCGGACATGTCGATCGAGATCGACGCCGCCCGGCTGCTGGCGTGGGAAGCCGCGTGGAAGCTGGACCAGGGCCAGGACGCGACGCGCGAAGCGCTGCTCGCCAAGCGCCAGGCCCAGCGCATCGTGATGGAAGTCACGGACGGCGCCGTCCAGGTCTTCGGCGGCCACGGCTACATCCGCGACTACCTGCCCGAGATGCACCTCCGCAACGCGAGAGGCTTCGCTTCGTTCGAAGCTCTCGCCCTGGTCTGATCGGACGTACACGGAGCGAAACGCAACCTCTGGAGTAGACGAGCCCCGTTTCCGCCGTAGCGAGCCCAAGGCGAGCGGGCAGATTCCACAAGGACGCTTCCGCCGTAGCGAGCCGCAGGCGAGCGGGCAGAACCCATAAGGCTCGCGGTCGCCGACCACAGAGCCCCATGAGGATCAGACCATGACGATCAGCTTCGACCCGAATCCCGCCACCGTGAACGGTCAGAAAGAGATGCACGAGCTCGCGGTGCAGCACATGCGCCCGTGGTCGCGGAAGTACGACGTCCAGGAGCACGACATGCCCTGGGAGTTCGTGAACCCGATGTGGGAGCGCGCGACCGGCAAGGGCGGCGCCAAGCTCGACGCCGGACCCGGCGACGGCATGGTCACCGTCTGCGTGCAGACGGAAGAGCTGTGCTGGGGCGACGCCGGTCTCTACCTGCGCTCGCCTTCGCCGCTGCTCGGCGGTTCGGCCGTCGCGGCGGCGGGCACGCCGGAGCAGCGCGAGAAGTTCCTCTCGCCGTTCCGCAGCGGCAAGCCCAAGTGGGGCGCGATGGCGATCACCGAGCCGCAGGCCGGCTCCGACGCCGCCGCGATCCAGACCACCGCGGTCTTCGACGAAGCGACCAACGAGTGGGTCCTGAACGGCACGAAGATCTTCTGCACCGCCGGCGACGGCGCCCTCAACTACGAGGGCGGCATCGTCGTGGTGTGGGCGACGGTGGACAAGACGGCCGGCCGCGCGGGCGTCAAGTCCTTCGTCGTCACCGCGGGCACGCCCGGCATCAAGGTCGTCGGCTGCGAGAAGAAGCTCGGCATCCGCGCGAGCGACACCGCGACGCTGATCCTCGAGAACTGCCGCGTGCCGGCGAACCACCTGCTCGGCAAGTCCGAAGTCAAGAAGAGCGGCGGCGACCAGGGCTTCAAGGGCGCCATGGCGACGTTCGACGCCAGCCGCCCGATCGTGGCGGCGATGGCCGTCGGCGTCGGCCGCGCCGCACTCGACTTCCTGAAGGAAGAGCTCGAGCGCCAGGGCGTCACGATCCGCTACGACGCGCCGCCCGCGCAGCAGACCGCGATCGAGCGCGACGTGATCGACATGGAGGCGGAGCTGCAGGCCACGCGTCTGCTCACGTGGCGCGCCGCCAAGATGCTCGACCGCGGCCAGCGCAACAATCTCGAGGCGTCGCAGGCGAAGGCGAAGGCGGGTCTCGCGGTGACGAAGATCACGCAGAAGGCGGTCGAGCTGCTCGGCCCGGTCGGCTACTCGCAGAAGCTGCTCGTCGAGAAGTGGATGCGCGACGCCAAGATCAACGACATCTACGAGGGCACTCAGCAGATCAACCAGCTCATCGTCGCCCGCCGCATCCTCGACTACTCGTCGAGCGTCCTGCGCTAGCCATGCCGCAGGTAGCCCCGGACCTCGTCGAGATCCTCGTCTGTCCCGAGACGAAGCAGCCCGTGCGCCTCGCGAGCGCCGACGAGCTGGCGAAGCTCAACGCGCGCATCGCGGGCGGTGCGCTGCGCAACCGCGGCGGCACCGAGGTGAAGCAGGCGCTCGCCGAAGCGCTGATCCGCGAAGACGGCCGCGTCGCGTATCCCGTGGACGACGGCATCCCGGTGATGCTGATCGAGGAATCCATCGAGCTCTGAGTCTCGCCGCTCGCCTGCGGCTCGCTACGCGGGAAGCCGGCCCGGTGGATCCTCGCCGCTCGCCTGCGGCTCGCTACGCGGGAAGCCGGCCCGGTGGATCCTCGCCGCTCGCCTGCGGCTCGCTACGCGGGAAGCGTGACTCGGTGGGAATTGGCGCTCGGGTTACTGGGCGAACTCGCGGCGCTTCAGTTCGCGGACGTACTCCGCGAGCTCCGGATCGGCCGAAACCATCTGCGACATGCGCTGCTCGCACTCGCGTGCGGACGCGGCGAGCGGCTCGAGATCCAGCTTCACGTCGATGAGCGGCGCCGCGCGCTCGAGCAGCGCGAGGGCGCCGCGCGGATTCGGCGAGACGTTGATGTAGTGCGGCAGGCCGGCCCAGAGTGCCAGCGTCTCGACGCCGCGCATGCGCAGCTCGTAGCCGATCAGTCCCACGATGCCGGTGGGTCCCTCGTAGCGCGTCGGCTCGAGTGCGTGGCGATCGATCAGATCCGCGTGGCTCGCGACCGCGGTGATCTCGACCGGCCGCGAGTAGAGCACGTCTGCGAGATACGCACCGAGCAGCACGGCGCGGCGGATGCCGAGCTCGTTCACGATCGCGAGGATCTGCTCCGTGTAGAGGCGCCAGTGCAGGTGCGGCTCGATCGCCGTGCCGATCACCAGCTCCTGCGCGTCGCCGGCGGCGGCGTAGAGAAAGCGGCAGGTCGGCCACTCGAGGTGTTCGACGACGCCTTCTTCGACGCGGATCATCGGCCGGCGCACCGTGAAGTCGAAGAACTCCTCGCCGTCGATCTCGGCGAGCGGCGCCGCGCCGGTCTGCGCGGCGAGATAACGCGCCGCCGTGGACGCGGACTCGCCGGCGTCGTTCCAGCCCTCGAAGGCCAGCACCAGGAGCGGATCGCGGAGCTGCGGACGGACGAGCCAGCGGAGGTGCTCGGTCATCGCGGTGAGCTTGGCGCTACGCAGTGCCGCGCGCCACCGCTACCGGACGAACTTGTAACCGTGGCCACGCACCGAGAGGATGTGCTCCGGGCGTGACGGGTCGCGTTCGACGTAGCGTCGCAGGCGCGCCACGAACGAGTCCACGACGCGCGTGTTGGTCTCGGGGCGCAGTCCCCAGACGACTTCGAGCAACTCGCCGCGCGGCACCGCCCTCCCCTCGCGCTCGACCAGCGCGCGCAGCAGCGCCGCCTCGCGCGTGGTCAGCTCGATCGTGCCCTGCGGTCCGTGCAGCTCGAAGCGGTCGAAGTCGATCGTGACGTCTCCGAAGGCCGCGGTGCGCGGTTCCGAGTCGCTCGGCGCGTCCCAACGCCGCCGGCGCAGCAGCGCGCGCACGCGCACCAACAGCTCCTCGAGCACGAACGGCTTGGTCAGATAGTCGTCTGCGCCTTCCTCGATGCCGCGCACGAGATCGGCGGGATCGTCCTTCGCCGTGAGGATCAGGATCGGCACGAAGTTGCCCGCGGCGCGCACGCGGCGCGCGACCTCGACCCCGCTCGCCTCGGGCAGCATCCAGTCGAGCAGCACGAGATCGAAGCGCCGTGCGCCACCGAGCAGCGCGTCGAGCGCGGCGCGGCCGTCGCCGGCGACGACCACCTCGTGGCCTTCGGCCTCGAGGTTGAAGCGCAGCCCTTCGGCGATGTTCGTTTCGTCCTCGACGACCAGGATCGACGCCATCTAGGACACGGCCGCGACGGACGTGTCGCTCGACCGCACGACCGAAGGCGGCGCCGCGCGCAGCCAGACCTCGAAGCTCGATCCCTGACCGTGGCCGGCGCTGTGCGCCTCGACGCGCCCGCCCTGACGCCGCACCAGGAAGCGGACGATGAACAAGCCGAGACCGAGTCCCTTGACGCGGCGCTGCGCCTCGACGCCGGAACGGTAGAAAGGCTGGAAGATGCGGCGCAGCTCCTCGCGTGGGATGCCGACACCGCGGTCTTCGATCACGACGCGCACGCCCCCGTCCGCGGCGATCGCCGCGGAGACGCGCACGTCCACCTGCGCGCCGGAGTATTTGATCGCGTTGTCGATCAGGTTGCGGAAGATCAGGGACAACTCGTTCGCCTCGCCGAGCGCCGTCGGATCGCCGTCGATCTCGAGACGCAGCACCTCCGGCGCGAGGTGATACTGCTCCTGCGCCTCGCGCACGAGCGTGGCGAGCAGATCGCGCAGGGCCACGGGCGCCCGCTCGGAGCCGCGCGCGCGCGCAGCCCGTGCGGCCGCGAGCACCTGATCGACGGTTCGCTCGAGCCGGTCCACGTCCTGGCGCATGCGACCGAGAAAGACGCCGCGCTGCTCGGCACCCGGATCGCGGCGGCCGAGCGTGTCGAGATAGAGCCGCAGCGACGCGAGCGGCGTCTTCATCTCGTGCGTCACCGCGTCGAGGAAAGCCTGCTGGCGCTGGCTGTGGCGCATCTCGCGCACCAGCCACGCGCAGAGCAGCGTGAGCCCTGCGATCAGCAGCGCGTAGAAGAGCGTGCCGAGCGAGAGCAGCACCCAGTGCGTGTTCGAGAGCCGCTCGGCGACCTTCTCGACGCCCCCGACGCCACGCACGACGAGCACGTTCCAGCCGATCGCGAGCGCCACGGCGAGCACGACGAGCACGATGCCGATGGTGAGCGGAAGACCGATGGAACGGCGCACGGGTCCTCCCGGCGATCGACTCCGGCGGGTACGATAGCGGCCTCGCCGTGCCCGCTGCCGCCTCGTTCCACGCGCCCGCGCGCTGGGGGTTCCGTGATCCGCATCCATCCGCTCGTCGCCGCCGGCTCGCTCTGGATGAGCGCGTTCGCGCTTCCGCCCGCTGCGTTCGCCGGACCGCCGGCGCCGGGCACCTGCCCGCCGCTCTCGCGCCCGACCGGCGGCCACGAAGACGCCAGCAACGTGCCGCTGCGGGAAGGGCAATCGTTGACGGTCGCCGATCTCTACGCGCTCGAGAAGCTGATCCCGTCGGAGATCTGGCGCTTCCGCGACACGTTCTTCTACGAAGGCATGCGGATGGAGATCGGCGGCTGCCACCGCGACTACCCGCCGACTGCGGCGTACCAGAAGGCGACGGTCCGACACGCCGGCACTGCGCGCGTCGACGAGAAGGGCAATCTCCACGACTACCGCGCCGGGCGGCCCTTCCCCGAAGCGGCGATCGACATGCAGGCGCCGAACGCCGCGGTGCGCTGGGTGTGGAACTTCGAGCACCGCGATCGCGGCGCAGGACCCGTCGGCTCGTTCCGCATCGTGGACTTTCCCGACAAGCTCGGCTCACCGCAGACGTACCAGGGATCGTTCTTCGTCGTGCAGACGGCGCATCGCGCCGACCGGCCCGACGACGACTACGAAGCGGAAGTCGGCGGCAGCAAGCTGTGGGTCGCGGGCGGCCGCTTCGACGAGCCGTTCGACGCGCGCCATCTCGCGTGGCGCCAGATGCGGCCCGACGACGCCGCCGAGGACTACACGGAACCCGACGACACGTTCGTGTACGTGCCGACGATGCGGAAGGTGCGGCGTGCGGCGACGGCCTGGGTCGATGGCGTCTACGCACCCCGCTACCTGATCGCGGGCGTCGAACAGGCGGGTGGCGCCATTCCGTTCGGCGCGGGCGAGTTCGGCCCGACCGGATCGATCTCGCCGACCGCAGGACTCTCGATCGCCGCGACCGAGAATCTGCGCCGCGGCTTCGTCGGACTCGCGATCCGCCCTAACGCCTACGTGTGGCGTCTCGTCGGCGAGCGCGAAGTGCTCGCGCCGATCAACGCCAACGTACTCGGCTGGCCCGACAACCCGAACCGCAACTTCGGCCCGAGCGGCCTCTCGGTCGCGAGCGATCGCTGGGACGTGCGCTGGGCGGTGGTCGTCGAAGGGCGCGCGAAGCAGATCGTCGAGAACGTCGGGTACGTGAAGCTGTGGATCGACTGGCAGACCGGCCAGCCGCTCTACTACACGAGCGACCGCGCCAACAAGCGTCCGCTCGACGTCGGCATCCTCGTGCACCGCTGGAGCGGCGATCGCACCGACTACCCCGACTGGCCGGGCCTCGGCCGCATCGAACTATTCGATCCGGTCGCGGCCGTCTTCCTCGACGCCGCCTCGGGCCGCGCCGGCTGGCGCCGCGAGTCCTACGACCTGCTCTCGATCCCCGTGGATCCGCACAAGCTGCGCAAGATGACGACCGTCGACTCGCTCACCTCGGGCCGCTGATTCAGAACGTGTAGCGAAGCGTGAGGAACGCCTCGTCGCGCTCGGAGATGGCGGAGAGGCCGTCGTAGCGGACGTCGGCCTTGAAGTCGCCGCCCTGATTGCCGAGCAGTGCCGGACGCACCGGAACCTGCAGCTCGTCGGGATCGCCGTAGTAGCCGGCGATGCCGAAGGTCGCCGAGAAGTCCTGGCTGAAGCGGTACGTGACCTGCCCGATCAGGCCGCCCGACACCGACGCGACGTCGTGTACCCAGGTGACGGCCGGCAGCAGCCGATCCTGGTGATAGCCCGTGATGGCGGTCAGCGTGCCGAGCGCCGAGACCGGGCCGTGGACGGCCATCGCGTCGTCGTCCTCGTAGTCGTGGATGTAGCGGAGGAAGAGCTGGCTGTTGAAGAAGAAGGTGCGGCTCTGATTCAGGAACTTGACGAAGGTCGGGCGGTCCACCGACATCGTCAGGTTGAAGGTGTCGAAGCGGTCCCAGCCGCGTTCCTCGCTGGCTACGCCGAAGGGCTGGCCGTTGATCCAGGTGGCTTCGACGCTCCAGTTGGTGCCGGTCTTGTCGTGCGCGAAGTCGGTCGCGAAGCCGAGTACGTTGCGCTTCACGTAGCGGAGCTGGATCTCGGAACCGCCGGCCCAGTTGAAGTCGCGGCGGCCGAAGTTCCCGTTGCCTCCGGCGCGTACCTCGGGACGCCGGACCCCTGCGATCCCGAACACGCCGCGCACGAACGCGCAGGTGAACGGGTCCGTCGGGACGCAGGCGGGATCGTTGCCCGTGCTGGCGCCGAGACCGGCCAGCAGGATCATGAAGTTGTAGGACGCCGCGGCGAGTTCGGTGCGGAACGCGGCGCCCGTCAGCGGATTCGTGAGCAGCGACGCGCTCGGTCCCGCGCGACCGGGATCGCCCGCATTGCAACCGACGGGACCGGGGCCGATGCATCCGTCCACGTAGGGGCTGTAGCCGGGATCCGCCGGGCCGCGTGCGCCCGGCAGGATCACGGTGCCCTGTCCGGGCACGAAGCGCGTCGCGACGGGACCACCGGGCTCGAACTGCGGGAACGACTGGAGCAGCACGCTCGCTTCGGAGTTGAAGAGGTCCACACCCTGGATGTCGCAGTCCGTGCCGTAGAACGGGCCGCACCCGAAGAGCGCCTCCTGGGGGTCGGTGAGGAACGCGCCGAGACCCTGGCCGGGACCGAAGGGCGAGCCGCTCAAGCCATCGGCGGGATCGCGATTGAGCTGGCGCAGGGGCGGCGCCACGCCCGGTGCGAGCACGTTGATCACGGTCGTTCCCGAATTGCTGCCCGCGATCACCGCCGTGAGCGCGTTCGCCGGTGTGACGAAGCCGAGCAGTACCTGCTCCTGCGAATTGGTGATGTCGAGCAGACATCGGTCGCCGAGCGTCGGGAACACGCCGGCCGCGATCCCGACGGTCGCCGAGCAGATCACGTCGAAGAGCTGGCGGTTCTGCGGGTAGCGGCGCAGGTCGCTCGCTTCGGGCGTGCCCGGGACGATCGGTTCGCCGTTCACGTCGAGCGGGCGGCCCGTGAAGGGATCGACGTTGCGCCCGTACGCGGCGAACGCGTCGACGGTGAAGCCGTCCTCGTAGCCCCAGAAGTCGGAGATCTGGAACGAGAAGCG
>JALOQG010000006.1 GCA_025453505.1 Myxococcota bacterium
GGACCGGGACCTCCTCAGGGTGGGAGGCGACACCCTGGCGTACCGCCTGGACGACTGGTGGTCGCCGGTCGGATCCAGCGGTTCGATGTGCTGCAATGATTTCTGGAACGTGCGAAACGGCGAACAGGATCGCTTCGGCGTCTACGGCGAATGGGAGGCGAGCTGGAGCCCCGAGTGGACCAGCCTGCTCGGGGTTCGCGGGGATCTCGTGCGGTCCGATGCGGGACCCGTGCAGGGCTACAACGACACCATGCAGATCTGGACGGCCGATGCGGCGGCCTTCAATGCGCGAGGCCGCGAGCGGAGCGACCTCCACCTGGATCTGACGGCGTCGCTTCGATACGCGCCGCATGCAATGGTCGGTCTCGAGGCGGGGTTCGCCCGCAAGACCCGGTCTCCGAATCTCTACGAGCGCTACGTGTGGTCGACGAATGCGATGGCGTCGTTGATGAACAATTTCGTCGGCGACGGCAATGGCTACGTCGGCGACATCGATCTCGAGCCGGAGGTGGCCCACACCTTCAGCGGCTCGATCGACCTGCATGACGCCGACGCGAGCGTCTGGGGCGTGAAAGCCACCGGCTACGTCACGCGGGTTCACGACTTCATCGACGCGCGGCGCTGCGACTTCGGACAGTGCAGCAAGGCGAACGCGACGGCGACCGATGCCTTCGTGTTCCTCCAGTACGTCAATCAGTCCGCGCTGCTCTATGGCGTCGACGTCTCCGCTCATTGGCTGCTGGGACGGAGCGATCGCTTCGGCAGCGTCACCGCCACGGGCTCGCTCGCCTACGTCAGGGGCGAGAACCGAACGACGGACGACGACCTCCATCGCATCATGCCCCTCAACGGGAAGCTCGGCCTGGTGCACACCCTCGGCCGTTGGACCAACGCCGTCGAGTATCAAGTGGTCGACGCCAAGAAGCGCGTGTCTTCCGTCCGGAACGAAGTGCCGACCGACAGCTACTCCCTGCTCAACCTGCGTACCAGCTACGAGTTCGAGCACGTCCGGCTCGACCTGAGCGTCGAGAACGTCCTCGACCGCTTCTACTCGCTGCCGCTGGGAGGCGCCTATCTCGGGCAGGGCCTGTCGATGTCGAGCAAGACCATTCCGTGGGGCATCCCAGTCCCCGGCGCGGGACGTTCGGTCCACGTCGCGCTGAGCGTGGACTTCTGAATGCGCCGTCATTGCAGGTGGAACTCGATCGGGACCACGAACCACCGCTCGGTCCAGTCGGCGCTCGGCGGCTCGTCGTAACGCCAGCGCCGCACGCCGGCGAGCGCGGCGTCGTCGAGGCGTGCATCACCGGACGAGCGGTGCAGTCGCACGTCGGCGACGCGTCCGTTCGCCGCCAGGCGCAGCGCGACCTGTGCGGTTCCCTGTGCGCCTCTGCGTCGCGCGGTTTCGGGATACTTCGGCGCGGGCTGCGCGCCGCCGCGGGGCATCCAGCCGGGTTCGATGCCGGCGGCGCTGCCCCGCCCGACACCGCTTCCACTGGCCGCGCCGACACTGGGCGGAGACGGGTCCGCGCCAGCGTCGAGTACCGTCGCTCCAGCGGGCGGCGCAGCGTGTGGTGCGCTCGCATGCGCGGCGGTCGGAGGTGGCGTCGCACGGCGTTCGCGCGCGGGCCGCGGTTTCGGTGCCGGCTCCGCGGCCTTGGGTGCCGGCGCCGCGGGCTTCGGCGCGGGAATCGCGGGCCGTTCGGCGGGCGCCGCGGCGGCAACCATGCCGCCCGCATCGGGCTCGGCTGCATCGGTGCGTACCCACGCGATCGGAATCGGGTGCAGCGACGCGGACTCGTGTGGCGACGTCGAGGTCAGCGCGACGAAACCCGCCGCGTGCAGCAGCGCCGAGGCCGCGAGCCAGGCGGCCAGCCGACGCGGCGACTGCGGCGGAGTCGGCTCCGGAGCGCCGATTCGAATCGGCCTGGGCGGAACGCTTCCGGCCATGAGCACGCGGGCACGTCCCGGGGTGTGACGCCGGGACGCACGCCTGTAACGGAGAAGCGCGCCCGCGACGTCGCGGGTGCAAGGTTCCACGCGGGAACCCTCCTGCCTGGGAGGAACGAAGTCTGGCAGAACGAAGCAGCCGCACGCCGACCGGTACGCGCGCAGGCGGGCCTCGTGCGGGATCGCCCGGCTCGAAGTTCGGCGCGGGATCAGGCGGGAAGCGGGACGTGGTCGATGGCGCGCGTGGGCGGAATCGGTGCGTGCGATGACTCGGCGAAGACCACGCCGACGCCCGAAGGCGGATCGAGCGGAGCCGTGGCCGGGAGCAGCGCGAGGCCCACGCCGCTGCGCGCGCCGGGCGCGGTGTGGCGCTCGCCGCAGCCGCACGGGCAGAACGCCGCGAAGAAGGTGCCCGCGATCCCGCACCCAGCGTCGTGATCGACCGCGTGCGCGCTCGCGTGACCGTGCGGGTGGGTGTCGCCGGCGCGCACGACCGGCGGTCACGTCGCCGCCATGCTCACGAAGTACGCGAGAACGAGAACCCAGACGATCGTGCTTGCCCGTTCGGTCACGATGGACACAAGACCTTCGACGCGAGGCTAATGAACGGCCGGAAGTGGCGCACGCCGCCGCGCCGCTACGGGCGTACCGCCTGGGCAGAGGCGCCGGCGAGCGGCGGCTTCCAGTCCACGCGCACCACACGCGGGTAGCCGCCCTCCACCTGCCAGGTGGGAAGATTCGAGTTCGACGTCCACACGCGGCCGTGTTCATCGAAATCGATCTCGCGGGTGAAGGTGACGCGCGTCGGCAGCGGGATCGTCGTGAAGGTTTCCGTCAGCGGGTCGAAGCGCAGCAGCGAGTCGCTGCCGGTACCGCAGATCCAGACCATGTCGCTGCGGCGATCGACGTTCAGCGCGTACGGCGTCTCGCTGCCGGCCGGCAGCGTCGGCAGCCGCCACGTCTCGAATTCGCGCGTCTTCGGATCGAAGCGCGCGACGAGGTCTGCGGAGAAACCGGGGATCCACAGGCGGCCCTTCGAGTCGAAGCGCAGGCGCCGTGGACCGGTGAACGGCGTGTCGATCATCTCCACCGCGAGCGTGTCGGGATCGATGCGCCCGATGCGATGCAGGTTGAGTTGGCTGAACCAGACGCCGCCGTCGGGCGCGACGTCGACACCATACGGAACCGGCAGGTCCATGCCTTCGCCGGCCTGCACTTCACCGAGGTCGACGTGGCGCGCGAGCCAGAAGAAGGCCGGCAGCGCGCGCAGCGCGAATTCCTGCTGCCACGACGCCGCGGGTAGGCGGATCGTCGTCACCACGCCGGTCGCGCGGTCGAGCATGCCGATGTGGTTCGAGACCGCGACGCTGAACCAGATCCGGCCGCGCGCATCGAAGCGCAGCGTGTGCGGATACAGCCCTTCTTCGAGCGCGTGGATCTCCCATTGCTTCGTCTTCGGGTCGAAGCCCGCGATCTGGTTGCCGAACGCGAGCGTCACCCAGACCGTGCCGTCCGCGGCCATCTGCAGCGAATGCGGGCCCACGTGCGCGTTGGCGTTGGGCGGCATCACGGCGCGTCCGCCGGTGAAGCCACCGAGCGGGAGATCCCCGTGCGGAACCTCGTAGACCTCGCGCGCTCCTCCGGGCACGGACGGATCGAGCCGCGTCAGCCGATCCTGGAGCTGGTCCACGCTCCACAGCGATCCATCCGGGTGTACCGCGACGTCGTGCTGCATCGACGACGCGATGCCCATCTCCCACTCCTCGACCACGGCGCTGCGCACGGCGGGTGTGACCTCGGGCACGAAGCCGGGTTCGTCCAGCCGCGCCATCAGCGCGGGCACCGCCGTCTTCGGGTCGTAGGCTTCGTTGAAGAGCGCGGGCAGCGCGGCGCGCAGTTCGGGGCGGAGCACGCCGCCCATGCGCCCCATCAGTGCCAGCACCTTCTGCCAGTTCTCCTCGGTTCGAAGCAAGCGCGTCTGGAGGCTTCCCTGCTGGTGGCAGTAGGTGCATTGTCGCACCAGCTCCTCGCGCTGTGCTTCGTCGTGAACGCGCGCCAACACCAGCGAGAACCAGCGGTTCGCGGGAAGCTGCGCGGTGATCTCGGCCGGATCCGTCTCGCGCTCGAGCGTCACGTCGAGACTCGCGTCGCCGTGCGCGGGGAGCGTCGCGCCCGTGACGATCTCGTCCCGCCAGAGCGGCCGGCGTACGCGAATGCGATACGGCGATGCGCCCGCGAGTTCCGGCGAGAGGTAGCGCCCGGACTCGTCGGTGTAGACCGTCACGACGTGGAGCGGATCGCCGTGGGAGATGCTGACCATGGCGCCCGCCAGCGGCGCGCCGCTCGCGTCGTGGATACGGCCGGCGAAGCGACCGGCCTCTGCCGGCGCTGCGCCGAGCGCGACGAGCGCGAGTCCGAGCAGCAGGTCGCGGAAATCGAAGGGCATGGCTTGCTCTCCTCGTGACGAAAGGGCAGGGAAGCTGCGAGACTGCAGCGCAACGATGCAAGCAGCGTCTGCGATCGCCCGCGGGCTGGCAAGGACTCCGCCTCCTGCAGGGCGCACACTCCGCCCGATTGTGGCGCTCGTCTGCGCGATGGCGCTCGGCTGCGCTTCGACCGGTCCTTCGCCCGCGTATCTGGCCGCACGCCACGAGGCGCTGGCACGAGTGCTGGCCGTGGCACCCGCGGAGGCGACGGCGGATTCGCTGGTGGTGCGGCTCGCCTTCGACGCCGAGGCCGACCTCGATCTCTACGTGACCGACTCCGCCCACGAGACGGTCTACTTCGGCAACTCGCCGTCCGGCACCGGCGGCGAGCTGCTCGCCGACCTGCGCTGCGATGCGCCGGCGCCGCGCGTCGAATCGGTCGTCTACGCGCAGCGCCGGCCCGGCGCGGTGCGCGTGGGCGTCGACGCCCCCGAGCGCTGCGAGAAGGGCGTGCGCCTCGTCCCCTTCGTCGTGGAAGTGCGCGCGGGCGAACGCCACGTCGTGCAGCGCGGCGTCGCCATTCCGGGTCGCTTCGAAGTGATCGTGCTCGAGATCGAAGTGGACGGCGCCGCTCGCTGATCGGACCGCTGTTGGTGGAGGTCGAGCCCTGCGAGCCTGCCGTCGATGCGCCCGCTCTTCCACGGCGCGATGAACTCGACCGGGCCACCGCCGTAGAAGCCGTTGGTTGTGCTCTCTAGATTGTCCCTGGCACGCGGCATGCTTTCTCGCAGTGCATGCCGCCGCAGCGCCCTCCCTTCTGTCCGAACGCCGCTTGCCGTTTCCACGTGGATCCGCGGGGTTGGCGCTTCTCTCGCAAGGGCTTCTTCGTCCGCGCCACGACTCCGCAGCGCATCCAGCGGTACCGCTGTTCGCACTGCCATCGGTCGTTCAGTTCACAGACGTTCTCCACCACCTACTGGTTGCGCCGGCCCGACCTCCCGCGCCAGCTCTTTGGCCGACTCCTCTCCTGCTCCGCTTATCGCCAGATCGCGCGCGACCTCGGTGTCTCGCCCACAACCGTGCTGCGCCAGGCCGAGCGTCTCGGCCGCCACTGCCTGCTCTTCCACGAGCGTCTTCGGCCGAAGCAAGGCCCGGCGGAGGCCCTCGTCGTCGACGGCTTCGAGAGCTTCGAGTACAGCCAGTACACGCCCGTCCACTTCCACACCGCCGTCGGCGCTGACTCCCACTATGTCTACGGCTTCACCGACAGCGAGTTGCGGCGGAAGGGCCGCATGACGGCGGAGCAGCGCATCCGCCGCGCAGAGCTCGAACTCCGATTCGGCCGCCCCGACCCCCGTTCGATCGAACGTGAGATGGCGGCGCTCGTCGAGGTGATCGTCCCCGCGAACGCGTCGATCGCGATCCACTCCGACGAACACCCGGCCTATCCCCGCGCCTTCGCACGGCTTCGCGATCGCACCATCGCCCACACGACCACGCCCTCGACCGTGCACCGCACGCCCGACAACCCGCTCTTCCCGGCCAATTTGTTGGATCTCCTGATCCGACACTCGAGCGCGAATCACAAGCGCGAGACGATCGCGTTCTCGAAGCGCCGGCAGAGCGCCGCCGAGCGCCTCTTCGTCCTCGTCGTGTGGCGGAACTATCTGAAGTCGTTCTCGGAGCGACGGCGCGACGCCTCTCCGGCACAGCGGCTCGGGATCGTCGAACGCCGGCTCACGATCGAAGACGTGCTCGCGGAGCGGCTGTTTCTACATCGAACTCGATTGCCCGAGCGCTGGGCCGACTACTACTGGCGGCGGATCCGAACACGAAGGGTCCCGAACGGGCGGACGCACACCCTGCGATACGCCGAGTGAAGCGGCGAGGGATCGATCGAGGCCCGGAGTTGATCTCGGGAAGAAACAATCTCGGGAGCACAATCGAAGCCGTTCTGCGCGCTCCTCAGAGGCCGAAATCCCAGGACTCGCCGTTCCTGTAGCGTTTGAGCACGTTCTTAGCGATCAGGATCCTGTGTACTTCGTCGGGGCCGTCGGCGAGGCGCAGCGTGCGGGCGCCTCGGTACATGCCCTCGAGCGGCGTCTCGCTCGATACGCCGAGGGCGCCGTGCACCTGGATCGCGCGGTCCACCACGCGGTGCATTGCGTTCGGGACGAAGATCTTGATCGCCGAGATGTCGGTGCGCGCGTCGAGGCCGTTTTCCATCAGTTCGGCGCAGCGGATCGTCATCAGGCGCGCGGCCTGGATGTCCATGTAGGAGTCGGCGATGAAGCCCTGGATGAACTGCTTGTCGGCGAGCGGGCCGCCGTGCACCTCGCGATCGAGCGCGCGGCGCACCATCATGTCGAAGGCCCGCCACATCTGGCCGATGCAGTTCATGCAGTGGTAGACGCGGCCGGCGCCGAGCCGGTCCTGCGCGGCCTGATGGCCCGAGCCCTCGCGGCCGAGGCGATTCTCGTAGGGTACGCGGCAGCTCTCGAAGATGATCTCGCCGTGATGGCCGTGCTCCTGTCCCCAGACGGGCACGCTGCGCACGTAGTGGAAGCCCGGCGCGTCGGTCGGGACGATGATCTGGGTCATGCGGCCGTTGACGTCGGCGTCGCTGGCGTCCTCGGTCCGGCACATGACGATGGCGAAGTCGGCGCGCTTGGCGTTCGACGAGAACCACTTGTGGCCGTCGATCACCCACTCGTCGCCGTCGCGCACCGCCCGGGTCCGGAGCGAGCGCGGGTCGGAGCCCGGCGCGTCGGGCTCGGTCATGGCGAAGCAGCTCTGCATCGTTCCGGCGACGAGCGGCTCGAGCCACTTCTTCTTCTGTTCGGGCGTGCCGTACTTGACGAGGATCTTCTGGTTGCCCGAGTTCGGCGCGAGGATCCCGAAGATCGGGTTCGAGTAGGGGCTCCAGGCGAGGATCTCGTTCATGTAGGCGAGCTTCAGGAAGCCGATCCCCATCCCGCCGTACTCCTCGGGCAGGTGGGGCGCCCACAGGCCGCGCTCTTTCACCATGGCGATCAGCTCGGCCCAACGCTTCGGGGTGTCCGGGTCGCCGCGGCGCACGAGGAAGTGCTCGTTCGGGATGATGTGCTTGGCGACGATCTCCGCCGTCATCAGGCGGATCTGGTTGGTCTCGTCGTCGAGCGTCGGGATCGGGGCGATCTGCATTACGCGGCCAGGCCGAGCGCGCGGTAGTTGGGAGCGGTCCGCTCGGTGATCACGTTGATGCGCTGCAGATTGGGAATGACGTAGTCGCGGACCGGGTTCGGGCGGTCGGCGAACCGTCTCGGATCGCCGAACTTCTCCTGGACCTCCTTGAGCAGGGCGCCCGTATCGAGGCCGAGCTCGCCCATCATGTGGAAGAGCGGCGGCACGTTCCCCGCGGCGTTGCGCCGGCCGGCGAGCAGATCCACTGCGGTCCACGCGAAGTCCTCGATGCGATTCCGGCTGGCCTCGTCCATGCGCGCCAGCTCTTCCCGCATGTAGATGAGGCCGTAGGAGACGTGGCGCGCCTCGTCCTGCGAGGTCAGCTCGACCACGCGGCGCAGCACCTCGTCGCCGGTCGCCTCGCGCATCATCTTGAACGACCCCATCGCGAGGCCTTCGGCGATCACCTGCATGCCCACGCACTTCATCTGCCAGAGGTCCGCCTCGAGTACCGCGTTCAGCACGGTCTTCAGGTTGGGCATGATGGGGTAGATCTTGTCGAGGCGGGTGATGTAGCGGGCGAAAACCTCGACGTGGCGCGCCTCGTCGATCACCTGGGTCGCCGCATAGAGCTTGCCGTCCATGTCCGGCACCGCCTCGACGAGCTGGCTGGCGCACATCATCGCCCCCTGCTCGCCGTGCAGGAACTGCGACAACAGCCACGCCGATCGCCGCTTGTTGAGCTCGACCCGCGTCTGCGCGGGGAGGTTCTGGATGAAGTCGAGCTCGTTCAGCGGATCCTGATCGCGGGGAAAGAGCGTGCCGACCGCCGCCGGATCGCTCTCGAGCTCCCAGGGGATGTCCGTGGCCGCGTTCCACTGCTCGCGCTTGGCGACCTCGTAGAGGTCGCGCAGCGCCTTCACGTGGGGCTCGTAGTCGAATCTCCAGAGGGTCTTGACGGTGGTCACGATTTCTTCGAGCGACATGATCGGGCCTCCATGGCGTGATCGGCTCGGACCCTCTCGAGTCGCCACGGGCGAGCGGGAGCCGCCGCGCTCGCACCGCCCGGCCGACGGCCGGACCGAACCGACGTGCTACCGAGTCCACGTGCGAGCGAGGTATGACCGCGGTCATATCGCTCGCGCGGTCGCGGAGAGGCCGACCCCCGCGCGTCGAACCACTCGCCACGGAATCGCGCGAATGTGTCAGCCGACTCGCCACGCATCGGCCCTACCGTCCACCCTCCGGTAGTGGAGACGGGTGCGCAGCGATGGCGCGCGCTGGGTTCGCTCGTCTTCGAGACCCATGCTCGTCATGGCTCGTCCTGCGCTCTCGTGGATGGAGGCGACTGATGAAGTGTTCGATCATTGCCGCGCTGCCGCTCGGCATCGTTGGTCTCGGCATCGCGCTGATCGCGCCCATGCAGCCAGCGATCGCCTTCGGTGGCGCCGGCGGCCTCGGCGAATGCACCACCTTCGAGACGTGCACGGCGGTCGCGTTCAGCAGCACCAACGCCCTCACGCAGTACACGTTCTCGTCCGTCGGGGACGGCTATCCCATCCCGCCCAGCTACGGGCCGGGCGTCACCCCGTTTTCGTACCTGAACAATCAGCAGACGACTTCACCGGTGATCGCGGGGGCTCCCCCGTGCCTGAACCCGCCCTGCGCCGTCGACAGTTTTCACTCCGTCGCGACGGCCCGCGCCCAGTCGGATTTCGCCGTCAACCGCGCCTCGGCAGACACGAGCGTCGGCGCTTCCGGCACCGACGACAACTCGCCCGTAGCGATCGACGATACCGCCACCGTCCAGATCCTGACGGTTGCCGGCGCGAACAGCGTCTGGCGCGACGTGTGGACCTTCGACACCAGCGGGCACTTCAGCGCGACGATCACACTCGACGGCCATTCCAGTACGGAGACGACCAACGGCACCTTTCCGGATACCTACGACTACAGCGTCTCGAGCACCCTGGGTGAGTGGTTCTACGACCTCGACGTGTGGGACGTGACGAACCTCTCGGTCTCGGAAGACTTCGAAACCGGCGGGCCGACGCTGGTCGCGAGGCTGCGGGACCGCACGGGAGCCAGCAACGAGCAGCGCCCCTCGTTTGAGTCCGCTTTGGCGCTGGACTTCGACTTCGCGCCCGGCGTGTCGTACGTGGTCATCGCGCAGTTGGGGGTCCAGTCCCGCAACGGCCGCGAGATCGACCTCTATGACACCGCACAGCTCACCGACGTCGCGGTGTCGAACGGCGCGGAGCTGAGCGCACTCTCGGGGCACGACTACCTGGTGACGGTGCCCGAGCCGGGGCAAGGCGCGTTGATCCTGGTCGGGCTCGCCGTCATGGCGACGCAGGCTCGTTTCAGAGGACTCCGACGCCCGTAGCCACGGGAGCCACGCCCCGGACGCATGAGCGGTCTCTGAGCGGAGACCGTCAGCGCTTCACGAAGTCGATCACGACGCCCGCGGCTTCGCGCCGGCGATAGACGATTTCGACGCCGTCGCCGTAGCGCGCCTGCATTTGATGCAGAAGCGGAATCGGGTCGTGGTCGTTCACGAAGCGCATGGTCTCGCCGGCGTTCAGGGCGTCCAGCGCGCCGAAGATCGCCGCGTGGCGGAAGCGTTTGGCGACGCCGCGGGCGTCGAAAGGGTAGATCGCGTCGGACGTGGTGTGGTCGTGGACGTGGGTGTTGCTCATGGCTCGGCTCCCGGGTGTGAAAGTCGCCGCAGCATAGTCGGCGACGCCTCAGTGTTCCTTGCCGTCGACGCGCGGGCGCAGCAGCCAGGGGACGTAGCGACAGCCGAGCAGACCGAAGCCGGCCAGCCAGCAGGTCGCGGCCAGGTGGAGCCACACGGGATAGGCGCCCGGCGCCAACTGCGGAGCGACGATGCGCAGCGCCAGGCCGGCCAGCATCACCCAGAGCACCACCTTGTCGAGCGTCTCGAAGACGACCTTGCGTCCGGTGTGCCCGCGCGAGATGCGCACGATCATCGCCGGCACGATCAGTCCCATCGCTCCGACGGTGAAGAGATGGACCGAGACGCTGCCGACCCAGGCAGGACCCTGGCCGAGCGCCTCGAAGCCGAGCTGGGCGATGATGGCGGCGGCGCCGAGAAACATGATTCCGACGTCGATGCGTGTCAGCGCCCGAAGCGGCTGCCACATCGAGAAGCGGCCGAGCAGGAGCAGCGCGAGCACCCCGCTCGCGGCCGCCGCGAGTGCGTCGGGCAGGAAGGGCGCGAATACCAGGACCAGGGCCAGGGACTTGATCGCGTGGTCGAGCGCGGGGATGCGCTTCAGGGTCAGCTGGAAGGCGCTCTTCATGAACTGCACGAGCGTGCGCTCGAGCATGATGAGGAAGGCCAGCCGGAACAGCGCCAGCGTCATGCTCCGGCCCGTCGCGAAATGCTCGGGCGAGAGCAGCAGCCACTTGGCCGGCAGGAAAAGCGGCAGCGCGAGCCAGAAGTAGACGTTGTCGCGATAGCTGTCCGTCTCGCGGTGGACGATCAGCGTGCCGAGAAGCAGGCCCACGATGGCGGCGAGATACAGGTAGCTGGACAACGCGAGCAGCGCGGGAGGCCAGGCGCCGCCGAACAGCATTCCGGCGCGCTCGAAGATCCACGCGGCCGCAAGAAAGATCAGCGTGCCGCCATGATGACCGCGGATGCCGACCCAGTTCTTGGTCGAGGTCAGCAGGAAGCCGCCGAGCATCGCCCAGCCGAAACCGAAGAACATCTCGTGGGCGTGCCACTGCTGCGGCGTCGTCGCGAGCGTAGTCGGCGGCGGCAGGGTTCCGCCGAGCATGAGCACCCAGGCCAGCGGCAGCGTGGCGCCGGTCAGGCACGCCAGCGCGAAGAACGGCCGGAAGCCGACGAGCCAGAGGGGATGAGAAGTGAATCGGGCAGGCATCGGGAAGGCTTCTCTCTGGTCACTCGTGGCTGGCCTCGAGCGCCGTCGGGCGAAGTCCTGTCGGGCTGCGGAGCTTCGCGATGCCAGGCGTCAGAAGCCGAGCTGCTTCGCCAGGTAGAAGAGCATGGTCTCGTCGGAGCCGCCGCCGATGCTGATGAGGCGCGTGTCGACGAAGGCGCGGCCGGCGGCGCTCTCCTTCATGTAGCCGTAGCCGCCGTGGAACTGGATGCATTCGTCGGCGGCGCGCCGCGCGACGCGGCCGCAGAAGAGCTTCGCCATCGTGATGAGTCGCGTGGCGTCCTCGCCGGCCATGCGCCTGCGCACGCAGGCGTACACGAGTTCGCGTGCGGCGCGGATCTCGGTCGCGAGCTCCACCATCTTGAACTGCGTGTTCTGCATCTTCGCGAGCGGACGCCCGAAGAGCACGCGTTCCTCGCACCAGCGGCGCGTCTCCTCCCAGAGCTGCTCGATCGCGGCGACGATGCTGACGCAACCCACGAGGCGCTCGTCCTGGAACTGCCCCATCTGCTGTTGAAAGCCGCGCCCGATCTCGCCGATCGTGTTGGCGACCGGAACGCGCACGTCGTCGAAGAAGAGCTGTCCCGTGTCGGAGCCCCAGTTGCCGATCTTGTCGAGCAGCGCGTAGCGGAAACCGCGCGCATCGGTCGGCACCACGATCTGCGAGAAGCCGCCGTAGCCGGCGTTCGGGTCGGTCACCGCGAGCAGGCACAGCCAGTCGGCCGTGGCGGCGTTGGTGATGTAGATCTTCGAGCCGTTGATCACCCAGTCGTCGCCGTCACGCACGGCCCGCGTCTTCACGCCCGCGACGTCGGAGCCGGCGTCCGGCTCGGTGACGGCGATGGCCGAGACCATCTCGCCCGCAATCGACGGAACCAGGTAGCGCCGCTTCAGTTCCTCGGAGCCGAACTCGGCGAGTGACGGCGTCGCCATGTCGGTGTGGACGCTGATGCCGAGCGTCACGCCCGCATTGTCGGCGCGCGCGAGCTCTTCGAAGAGCACCGCCGTGAAGGACCAGTCGAGGCCCGCGCCACCATAGGCCGGGTCGTAGCGGAGGCCGAGCATTCCGAGCGCGCCCATCTTGCGGAAGAGCGTCTTGTCGATGCGCCCCATGGCGTCGAACTCGCGCGCCCGCGGCCGCAACTCTGCAGCAACGAACTTGCGTACCGTCTCGCGGAACTGCTCGTGTTCCGGAGTGGCGAAATCGGCGTCGGCCGTCATGCGCTGGATCCTCGCTGGCAAAGGCGCGAGAAAGTAATGCTCGCCGCCTTCCGCGCACGCATTTCGCGCGCCGCGGCTCCGAGGCCGCCGATCTCAGCGCACGATGCTCAGGTCGGCATAGCGCGGGAGCAGGCAGCGTTGGTCCTGCATCGCGTCGCGCCGGAAGGGAGCGCCGAGTTCCCGATTCAGCACCACCTCGATCAAAGTGGCGACGCCTCGCTGCTGCGCCGCGCACGCGGCGGCCACCGCCTCGGTGAGTTCCGGCATGCGCGTCGCGCGGACGCCGTCGAGCCCGAAGGAGCGCGCGACGTCGGCCCAGGAGAAGTCGTCGCCGAGTTCGGTGCCGACGAAGCGCTCGCCGAACCAGAGAATGTCGTTCTTCTTCTCCGCGCCCCATTGTCCGTTGCGGAACACGACGATCGTGGCCGGGATCTGCATGCGCGCGCACGTCGGCAGCTCGTTCATGCCGATGCCGAAGGCGCCGTCGCCGGCGAGCGCCACCGCGGGGCGGTCGGGGCACGCGACCTTCGCGCCGAGGATCGCCGGGAAGGCGTAGCCGCAGTTGCCGAACATCCCGGGCGCCAGGAAGCTGCGCGGCTCTTCGAAGCGCAGGTAGCTGTTGGCCATCGCGCAGACGTTGCCGATGTCGGTCGACACCATGGCGTCTCGCGGCAGACCTTGCTGGATCGCGCGCAGCGCCTGACGCGGCGAGAGCTTGCCCGGCTCCTCGGCGCGGGCGCGCGCGTTCCAGGTGCTGCCGGCGTCGTCTTCCTCGTGATCCCAACCCGCGAGCTTCTGGAGCCAGGCGGCCTTGCACGCCTCCACTTCCTTGCGCCGCGCTTCGCCGGACGCGCCGGCGACGTGGTCGGCCAGCGCCTCGAGCAGCTGCTCCGCGACGGCCTGTGCATCGCCGCAGATGGCGACGTCGGCGCGCTTGGCGAGGCCGAGCACGTCGGGGTCGGTGTCGACCTGGATCACGCGCGCCGCGCCGGTCCAGTACTCGATCCCGTGTTGGGGCAGCGTGCTGAAGGGATTGAGGCGAGTGCCGAGCGCGAGGATCACGTCGGCCTGCCGCACCAGCGTCATGGCCGACTCCCAGCCCTGGTAGCCGAGCGGCCCGACGGCGAGTGCGTGGCTCGCCGGGAAGCTGTCGTTGTGCAGATAGCTGTTCGCGACCGGCGCATCGAGGCGCTCGGCGAGACGCCGGCAGGCGTCGCCTGCGCCGCTCAGGACCACGCCGGCCCCCGCGACGATCACCGGGAAGCGCGCGGCGGCGAGCAGACGCGCCGCTGCCGACACCGCCTCGCGATCCCCCGGCTGTCGACCCGGCGCGACGGGCTCGGGAATCTCGCAGTCGACGAGCTGACAGAACAGGTCGCGCGGCAGGTTGAGCTGTACCGGCGCCGAGTGCCGGCGCGCCCGCTGGAAGCAACGAGCCAGCGCCTCCGCCATGCGCGCCGGATGCGTCAACGTTTCCTGATGGCAGGTGATCTCCGCGAAGTACGGCAGCTGGCGTGTTTCCTGGAAGCCCCCGAGCCCGATCGTCCCCGTGCCCGTCTCCGGTGTCACCACGACCAGCGGCGAGTGGTTCCAGTAGGCCGCCGCCACGGCGGTGACGAAGTTGGTGACGCCTGGCCCATTCTGCGCGATGCAAACGCCCACCTCGCCCGAGGCGCGCGCGTAACCGTCGGCCATGTGACCCGCGCCTTGCTCGTGGGCCACGTCGACGAAGCGGATGCCGGCACGCGGAAAGAGATCGAGGCCCGGCATGAAGGCCGAGCCCACGATGCCGAAGGCCACCCGCACACCCTGCGACCGAAGCGTCTCCACGAACGCTTCCTGCGAAGTCATCTTCATGTCTGTCTCCTGTCGACCGCTCCGGTCGTGCCGCGATTCGTGCCGTCGAGCGTCGGAGCGTGCCTCCGGCGCGCGAGAAGTGCTAGCGCTGGCGAAGTCGTGCACGCGCCGCGATGATCGCGCGCTCGCAACCAAACGAGAAATCGCGTGCCGCGCGCGGAACGAGTGCTCTCGCTGGTCGAGCAATTCGCAACCGCGCCACCTACGCCACGAGGCGACGGGAGGATCACGTGGCCACGATCGACGGCGGTGAACTCTTCGTCCGCACTCTCGCGGGCGCCGGAATCCACACGCTCTTCACGCTGCACGGCGGACATCTCGACGCCATCTACCAGGCTGCGAAGAAGCGCGGAGTGCGGCTCGTCGACACGCGCCACGAACAGGCCGCGGGACACGCCGCCGACGGCTGGGCGCGCGTCACGGGCCAGACCGGCGTGGCGCTGGTGACGGCGGGCCCCGGGCTCACCGATTGCACCACGGCCATCGCCAACGCGTGGCTCGACTGCGTACCGACGCTCTTCGTGGCGGGCGCCGCGCCCCTGCGTGACGCCGAGCTGTTGCCGCTGCAGGGCGGCTTCGACCAGCTCGCCATGGTCGCGCCGATCACGAAGTGGGCGCACCGGGTGACGCACACCCACCGCATTCCGGACCTCGTGGCGCAGGCGCTGCGCGTCGCGCGCTCAGGCCGACCGGGTCCGGTGTATCTGGAGCTTCCGATCGACGTCCTCTTCGCGCGCGTCGACGAGGCGCGCGTGCGGCTGCCGGCGAAGTTCGCGCCCGACGCAGCGCCGGCTCCGCCAGCGACGGCGGTCGAGCAGGCGATCGATTGGCTGCACGCGGCGCAGCGACCCGCGATCGTCGTGGGTGGCGGCGAGCGCTTCGCCGAGGCCGCCTCCGAAGTGGCGGCCTTCGCGGAAGCGACGGGCATCCCGGTCTTCTCGAACGGGCGGGCGCACGGCGTCGTTCCGTCGGACCACCCGCTCTGCGGCCGCGGGCTTTCGCACCTGGCGTTCGTCGGCCGCGCCGGCGGGGGCGACGCCGACGTCGTGCTCGTGCTGGGCGCGCGCCTCGGTCTCTTCACCGGACATCCCGCGCACCCGCTGATCCCGAACGGCGCCAAGCTGATCCAGGTCGACGTGTGCGCCGAAGAGATCGGTCGCCAGCGCGACGTCGATCTCGGCATCGTCGCGGACTGCCGCGAGGCGCTCGTCTCGCTGCGCGAGGCGGCATCGCAGCGGCGCTGGCCGGAGCGCGCGGCCTGGCAAAACGCCGTGCGCGGCGTGCGCGAGGGGCACCGGATGCTCTTCGCGCAGGCGCTCGCGAGCGCGAGCGGGCCGATCCATCCCTACCGGCTCGCGGCCGAGATCGCGAAGTGCCTGCCGCGCGACGCCATCGTGGCCGCGGACGGCGGCGAGACGGCTTTCTGGATGGAGACGGTCGCCCAGGTCCATGCGCCCGGACGCTGGCTCTCGCACGGCTACCTCGGATGCCTCGGCACCGGGCTGCCCTTCGCATTGGCGGCGAAGGTGGCGAACCCCGAGAGCCCCGTGCTCTGCATCGTGGGCGACGGTTCGGTCGGCCTCAATTTCACCGAGTTCGACACCTTCGTGCGTCACGGGCTCGCGATCGTGACGGTGGTGAACAACGACGGGCAGTGGGGCATGTCCGCGCACGGGCAGGATCTGCTCTTCGGCCCCGATCGCCGCGTCGTGACCGACCTCGCGCCGACCCGCTACGACCTCGCGGCCGCCGGCTTCGGTTGCCACGCCGAGCACGTCGTGAGCCCGAGCGAAGTGGCGCCCGCGCTGGAGCGCGCCTTCGCGAGCGGCAAGCCGGCTTGCGTCAACGTGATGACCGATCCCTCTGTGATCGCGCCGGTCACGCTCGCGATGGTCGGAGCGGCCAAGGCGCCGGCGGGCGGAGCGAAGTCGGAAGCGGTCCGAATGCCGTACTACGAGGATCTCGAGTCGTAGCGACGACGGCAGACCTCGTGTCGGCAGCCTGCTAGGCCGCGCGCGCCAGGATCTCGAGCATTTCCGCGCGCGACGGCCCGAGAACGACCGCTGCGCGTTCGTGGCGCCGTGCGTGGGACGCGAGCACGCGCGCTGCGAGATCCGGCCGGCTCAGCAGGTCTTCGGGTGCATCGAGCATGTGGACGACGCGCAGGAAGGCACGCAGTACGTCGAGATCCTCGCGCAGGGCGGGCACCAGTCCGTCGCGCAGCACGCTGCGCGCAAAGGCGGCAGGGTCGACCGACCCATCGGCGCCCTCGAAGCGGTACGGATCCTCGCCGCGTCGCACCGCCTGGTTGACGAGCACGGCGTCCCGATCCTGCGCGATCTGCGCGCGCACCCACGGCGCGCACTCGCGCTCCACCGCCGCCTCGAGGTCGAGCGCCAGCGCGCGCGGATCGTCGGGGTGGCGCTCGAACGCTTCCGCCAACGCGTAGGCCGCAATCCACGCCAGCGTGCAGCCGCGTCCCGTGATCGGATTGGCGTGAGCCAGCGAGTCGCCGATCGCCACGATCCCGAGTGCGATCGGCTCGCCGTTCTCCACCAGATGGCGGCGCACGTCGTTCAGACTGGCCATGCCCTGGACGTCGGAGATGGGCGTCGAGACCTCGGGCCTCACCCACTCCGCGACCATCGGCAAGGCACGCGCGGCGGCCTCGAAGCCGGGTCCGTTCAGGACCTCGCGCAGCGGGTCGTCGTCCGGCGCGGCGGCGAGCGTGACCGAGAAGGTGCCGGAGTCGCCGGGGAAGATCCCGCACTTCATGTATCCGAGGTCGGCCCCGATGACACTGTCGGGGTTCGGGCGATCCACACCGGGCAGCAGCCGATAGAAGCGTGAGCTGTAGAAGATCCCGCAAGCCTGCTTCACCACGCGCGGGAGCGGCGCGCCGATCGCCACCAGCCAGTCGCCGAGACGCGTGCGCCGGCCACTCGCGTCGACGACGAGGTCGGCTGCGAGACTCGTCTCGTCGCTGCCACGCACGCGCATGCGCACGCCGCGGACGCGAGGCGGGGTGCCGTTTCCGTCGTCGGCCACGAAGCCGGTCACCTCGACGCCGTCGCGGAACTCGACGAGACCGGTGGCGAGCACGTGCTGGCGCAGTGCCCACTCGAGCGTGACGCGCCGGCAGGCGAGCAACACCGCTTCGTCGTCGCGCGGCTCGAACGTGGCGTCCGGGAAGTAGCGCAGCGCCTGCGCACGAAAAGTGATCTCTTCGGCGCCGAGAGCGAGCAGGCGGCGCAGCAGTTCGGGCTCGCGATCGCGGATCAGGTTGTACATGCGCGCGAGAAACGCGTGCGAGTGCCGCACCTGCGGTGCACCGCGCCGCTCCCACGCATCGAAGGCCTCGTCCGGCGTGGCCGGGAGCGGTGTCGGGTCCTTCTCCAGGATCACGACGCGCTGCCCGCTGCGCGCCAGCGCCAGCGCGCCGACGAGGCCCGCTACCGAGCCGCCGACCACCACGATCCGCTTGCCTGTCTCGGTCATGTCGCGGCGTGCCCTTCGTGGCCCTCGGCGTTTGCGCCTGGTGGCTTCAATTCGCCGCGAGCGTGGGGGCGCCGGCGGATCGCACCTGTTCGTAGATCGGCGGCTCGCCGACGCCGAGCTCGCGGCGAACCTGGTCGATCGGGCGCTCGAGCAGCTCTTCCCATTCCTGATCGACGAGCCACGTCGAGCGTCGGCCTCGGCGGAAGCCCTGCCGGACCAGCTTTCCCATGTCGGAGCGCCAGCCGGCACCCCAGAGAATACGCAGGACGAGGTACGCGATGCCCGGGTTCCACGTCTGCGGCAGTGTGAACGCGAGCACGGCGGCTTCGCCGCGCAGATCGCGGTCGTAGCCGGCCAACACATGGAAGACGTCGTGCAGGTTGATCAGGCGCGTGGTGAAGACGCGTTCGTCATCACCCTCGGGTTGCGTCGCACCGAGCTGAGACCGCGCCATCACCGCGGCCTGCGCGAGGCCCTGCGCGCCGATCTGCTCGCGTGCGAACCACTCGCCGATCGTGCGGCCGAGCGAGCCGGCTTCCATCGCCCGCAGGCGATCGAGGTCGCTGAGGATTTCATAGAGGTCGCGCTCTTCGCGCAGGATCGCCTCGGCGCGCGGAGAGCGGCGGAAGCGGCGGAACAAGCGCTTGCCCGAGCTACCGGACAGCGCACCCACCACCACGATGGCCTGCGACGTGTCGTCCGGGTTCTGGAGGAGCTTGCGCATGGCGCGAAATGCGACGAGAGGTCGGATCCGGTTTCGAGCTTCCACGGAACCTCGCCCTCCTGCGACGGTCCGAGGAATCCCCCGGCCATCGTCCGTTCTCCGACACGCTCGGAGTACCGGGCGAACGCTAGGTGCATGGCGGCGCTCGCAATATGACCGTCGTCATACGCGGAGGATGCGCAGGGAGCGAAGCGGTCTCGAGGCGCCGCGCGAGCCGGGATCGCCAGACGCGGCGTGGCGTCGGGCGGAAGCCAGATCTCAGGAAAGCAGCTTCTTCGCCTCGGTCACGAGATCCTTGCAGGCGTCGGCGCAGGCGCGGCACTCGGGTTGGTGCTCCTCGTGCACCCGGCACTGCTTCTCGCACTCCTCGCAGACCGCGATGCACGCCTGCGCCATCGGCCGCAGCACCACGGAATCGTTGGCCGCGAGCAACGCGAACGCCTGGCAGGTGGCGATCATCTCGTGCACCGCCCGGGCGCACTCGGCCATCGCCGTGTCGCCGGCCACGAAGGTCTCGAAGCAGTGACTGAGG
This sequence comes from Myxococcota bacterium, assembly GCA_025453505.1. Taxonomy (GTDB): domain Bacteria; phylum Myxococcota_A; class UBA9160; order UBA9160; family PR03; genus PR03. Next base: position 19,300 of record JALOQG010000006.1, read on the forward strand.
CAGGCCTGGCCCTTCGCGATGCATTCGTTCGTAACGGCCACCAGCGAGGCGTGCTTCTTGAACGCTCGCGCTTCGCTGTAATGGTGCTGAGCCACCGCCGCGCCCGCCGCAGCTGCAGGGTGCTCGTGCTTCTCTGCCGCATTCCCGACCGCCGCCAGCGTGGCGCCAGCCAGGATCGTCGCTCCGGCCAGCACGTCGCGACGGTTCAGCCCCGCGGCGCCTGCCTGCCCCTCGCGTCGCCCTTCGATCCGCATCGGCTTCCCCTCCTGTGCGGCGGGCG
>JALOQG010000007.1 GCA_025453505.1 Myxococcota bacterium
GGGCGACCGGCTCGCGATCGTCTTGCGCGCGGCCGTTCCCTTCCTCGGTGGCCGCGCGTTCTCGGCGGGCGCCCGCGTCGTCACCGGCGACGGCTATCCCGGGGGCACCGCCTGGTACCGGCCGTCGTCCGAGGCCTGGCAGCCTCAGCCCGCACCAGGCGACGGGGTCGATCTCGTGTTCCGCACCTGGGTACCGGAGCCGGGCGCTTTGGCCTCGGCGCTCGTCGCGTTCGGCGCTCTCGCTGCGCGGAGCAGGCTCAGCTCTTCTTGACGGGTGTCGCCTTGAGCTTGGCCTTGCCGGCCTCGACGACGACCCGGAAGCGCACGTCGTCGCAGCCGAATTTCGCCTTCAGGGCGGCGCGCTGCTTCTCGACCAGCTGATCGAGCTTGTCGCGCGAGAGCGCCTTCAGGTCTTCGCCGCAGGCGCTCTTCGCGTTGCGGTAGGCCTCGAAGAGATCGGTTCCGCCCTCGGTGGTTTCGTTCGCGTTCACGCGCGCTGCGGGCGCCGCCGGCGCGGAATCGTCGATGCCCCGTTCGCGCTCGTGGAGCTTCGCCTTGAAGACGTGGCGCTCGTAGGTGCCCGCCTCGATCTTGCGCAGCGTCTCGTCCCACTGCCGGCGCATCGTGAAAAAGCGCGAGCACAGGTTGTTGAACTTGAAGCGCAGCGCGGTGTTCTGGATTCCGGTGTTCGAATACTTCGTCACCAGCTTCTGCACGTCGGCGCGCGTCAGCACCGGCTCGCGCGGCCGCGAGCCGATGAAGTACTGCTCGTACTCGAACTTCAGCTGCTTCAGCTTGTTGTCGAGGACGATCAATTCCTCGGCCACGTCCGCGGTCGAGGTATGGGCGGGAGGGTTCGGCACGTCCGGGAAAATCGGCTCGACACCGGCTCGTCTTGAGGCGCCTTCCCCTCACCGCGCCGCATCGAGCTGCCCGGTAGACTGTCCCATTCATGGCCCGCATCTGGCTCGACGACGCCATGCTCGTGGATCCCGAGGCGCCGGGCCCCGCGCCCGGCTCGCTGCTGATCGAGGACGGAGCGATCCAGGCGCGATTTGCGCCCGGTGACCCACCCCCCGCCGATGCCCGGCGCGTGTCGCTGGACGGCGCTCGTCTCGCGCCGGGGCTGATCGATCTGCACTTCCACGGCGCGCTGCCGGCCGCTGCGCCCCATGACGCACCCGGGGCGCTGCTCAGCGCATCAGCGTTATTGGCGCGTCACGGAGTCACCGCGTTCCTCGCGACCACCGTCGCGTGGCCCGAGCGTGAACTGGATGCCCGCGTCGAGACGCTCGTTGCGGCTCTCGAGTCGACTCCCTGGCCGGGCGCGATCCCGATCGGCCTTCACCTCGAAGGGCCGTGGATCCGCGCCGCCGCCGCAGGGGCGCAGCCGCCCGACGGCATCCGCCCGTACGATCCGCGCGAGGGCGCCGCGCTCTTCGATCGCGCTGGCGCGGCGCTCCGGCTCGTCACGCTGGCGCCCGAACTCGACGGTGCGCGCGCGCTCGAGACCGAACTCGCGCGCCGAGGCGTGCGCATCGCGCTCGGTCACAGCCTCGCCGGCGCCGACGCGGTGGCGGCGTCGATCGCCAACGGTGCGCAGCACGTGACGCACCTCTTCAATGCCATGGGATTCACGCGTCATCGCATGCCGGCCAACGACGCCCCGATCGACGGCTTCGCGGGCCTCGTGCTCGGCGAGCCGGCGCTCGGCTGCGACCTGATCGCCGACGGGGCGCACGTGCACCCGGACTGGCTCCGCTTCGCAGTCCGCGCCAAAGGCGATCGCACGATCCTGATCAGCGACCGTATCGACGTTGCGGCATCGGACCGCGCCGGCTGGCTCGGCGCCGACCGCATGCGCAGTGACGGAGTCGCCTGGCGTCTGCCGGACGGTCGCCTCGCCGGCAGCCTGCTGACCCTCGATGACGCGATCCGGAACGTCGAGCGCTGGCGCGTCATGGGTTTCCATGACGCAGTCGCCGCCTGCACCGTGCGACCCGCGCGACTGCTCGGGATCGAGCGCGAGCGCGGGACCCTGCGACCCGGCGCTCGGGCGGACCTGGCCGTGTTCGGCGCGGATGGGACGATCGCAGCGACCTGGATCGAAGGGCGGGAAGTGTTCCGCAGCTAGGAGATCGCGCCGAGCTCCCGTCTTCGCGCGCGCCGCGCGACCGAGAGGAGCCCGGACGTGGCGGCGACGCCGGCGCCGAGCGCCCCCGGCTCCGGCGCAGGCAGCGAGATCCGGCCGTCGAGCGGCGCCCACGCGCGCGGGGTGAACGCCGTGGTGGCGCTCGACGCGTTCGCGTAGAGCGTGCCGTTCACCGGATCGAAGCCTGCGTTCGAGACGGTCGGCGAGGGGTTCGTGTCGTTCGAGGGGCAGGTTCCGAACGACCCCGGGTCGGCGTTCGGATTGTTGTTCGGCTGGGCCAGGAAGCCGCCGCTGCCGCAGATCCAGACCACGGCGCCGTCGGCCGCGGCACCGTTCACGGCCTCGGCGGAGTAGTAGCGCTCGGAGACGCCCTCGAGCGCCACGCTGAGCGTGCCGGCACCGAGTGCCGTCGTGATGCTGCCCGACCACTGGTAGCCGGTGACGAGCCCGCTCGTGACGTCGATCTCGGCGCTGAAGTCCGTCACCGAAAGCGCATCGACCGTGACGATTCCCGGCGAGTCGGCGTTCTGCTTCACGAGGGGGCCCCAGATCGGGGCCGCGATCGTCAGCGTCGCCGTCGTCCCGTCGCTGTCGAGTGTCGCCGGAATGCCGTTGGAGAGGTCGGTGCCGAGCGGAAGCAGCGGCAGGAGGTTCAGATCCGTGTCGGTGAAGAAGAGCGCGGCCGGATCGTTCGATCGCACGGCGCAGCCCGGATCGAGGATGAACTGACTGGGCGCGCCGCCGTCGTTCGCCTCGCACGGCGTCGACTCGACTTGCCACAGGACGGGCGTCGCGGACTGCACCGCGGAGAGATCCGGCGCCCCGTGGAAGACGGTCTCGACGGGCGCGGCGAACGCCGCGATCGGAAGCAGGGCTGCCGCGACGATCAGGGACCGGAGGGTGTGGTGAGCAGACACGGGCGTTCTCCTCCTCGCCGGCCGCCAGGGCGGCCGGGAGTCGACAGAGCCCGCACGACCTCTGGATCGGCCGGCCGCAGTCCGGGCTGAAAGGCTCGTCTCGCGCTCCTCCCGATGCGCGCGGCGAGACTCTGCAACAGATGCGCAGCGATCCGGAAGCCGTGTGGAAGGTGGCGCGCTCGCCGCGTGCACCGGCGTCACCGGTAGACTGCGCGCGTCGTGTTCCCGATCCGGCTCTGCGGAGTGAGATGCGGATGAGCGAGCGAACGAAGGCGCAAGTGCTCGCGCTGGCCCTGTGGGGTTTCGTCGTTTGCGCTGCGCTGACGACGCGACCATTCGAGACGGGCCTCTTCGGCCCCGAGGCTCTCGAGAGCGTGGCCGTCGGTGCGCTCCTGCTCGCGTTCGCGTCGTCGAGACGGATACGCGCGCTCCTGGTGGGAATCGGCGCGCCGCGCGCGCTCTTCGTGATCGCGCTGCTGGGCCTCTCGCTGTGGGGCCAGCTCGCGCGCGACAACCGCACCACCTTCCCGTTCCTGCACTGGAGCATGTACACGAGCAAGGCCCCGCAGAGTCGCTACGTCGAGTTCGAAGTCCGCTACCGGAGCGGCGAGACGGGGCTTTTCCCGTTCGGCCAGTTCACGTCGTTCTCGGGCTCGAAGTTTCTACCGTCGCGGGGACGCACGCTCGAGAACCGGATCACGAAGTGGCTCGATCCCGCGCGAGGCGCACGCGGCCTGGACACGGCGCGCGCAGAACTCGCGAAGCTCGCCGCGACGTACAACGCGCGGCATCGGGACAACCCTGTCGCATCCTTGTCCGTGGTGCGGCGCAGCGTCCCGATCCACGACTTCGCGGGACGTGCGAGCGTCTCGCGCGAGCTGCTTCTCGAGATGCGCTTCGATGATTGAGCGTGCTTCCGCGACGCAGGCGGCGTACGTCCTCGCGCTCTGCCGGATCGTCGTCTTCACGCTGCTCGGCCTGGACGTGTGGCGGATGGCCGATCCCGCGCGCATCGCCGAGCTGCCGCGCGACTGGTACGTCGCACAGGGCGTCTTCCGTTGGCTGCCCGACGCGTTCCAGACGGTCGTGTTCGATCCGCCGCTCCTCCGCGGGTTGCGTTGGAGCGCGCTCGGTCTGGCGACCGCCGCCGTCGCAGGCATGCGTCCGTATCCGCTCTTCGCGGCATCGTTCTGCGGCGTCTATCTGCTGCTGCGCGCGCTCGCCTCCGGTTTCGGGGGATTCATCGGCCATGGTTGGCTCGGCATGACGCTCTGCTCATTCGTGCTCGCGGCGTTCCCGGCCGCCGACGCAGTGGCGCTCCGGCGCTCGCAGCCGCCGGCGAGGCGCATCGAGATCTACACCGCGCCGATCGTCGCGATGCGTACCTTGTTCTGCACCTGTTATTTCCTGCTCGGCGTGCGGCGCTTTGCGCACGGCGGCCTCGCCATCTTCGTGAACGATGCGCTGCCGACCTTCATCAGTCTGGCCTCGCTGAAGGAAGGAGTCGACGGCGGCTTCGAGCACGGGCTCCTGATCCTGACGAGTCCGCTCGCGGCGGCCGCCATGCAGGCGGGTTACTTCATCGTCACGTCGATGGAGGTGCTGGCGCCGCTCTGCGTGTTCTCGCGCGCGTTCCGCTGGCCGTGGCTGGCCGTGATGATCCCGTTCCACGTCAGCACGCTGTTCACGATGAACATCTTCTTCGAAGACAACATCGCGTTGATACTGTTGCTGCTGACGCCGCTGCCGTTCTGGATCAGCGCGCGCTTCGCACGCGCCTAGGAAATCAACGCGTCGACGCGGATCGCATCGGCGGGCACCGACGCCTCGGGCGACACCGGCTCGATCTCGCCGACGAGACGCGTGCCGAGCAGCTCGCGCAGCGCCACCAGGTTTTCTTCTTCTGCGCCCGAGATGCGTCGCGGCCCGTGCGAGACGACGACGCCCGCGAGCGGCAGACCACGCCGCTCGATCGCCTCCAGCGTGAGCAGCGTGTGATTCACGGTGCCGAGTGTCCCGCGCGCGACGACGAGGATCGGCAGCTCCATCTCGGCCATCAGGTCGGCCATCGTGAAATCCGACGCGATCGGAACGAGTAGACCGCCCGCGCCCTCGACGAGCAGGAACGCGTGCCGCGCGCGGAGCGCCTGGAACGCGGCGCGGATCGCGGGGACGTCGACGCTGCGGCCCTCTCGCGCGGCGGCGACGTTCGGTGCGGCGGGCAGCTCGAAGCGCTGCGGGCAGACGAGCTCGATCGGGTCATTCACGCCGGCGGCCTCGATCAGCGCGATCGCGTCGAGCGGCCCCTGTGCGCCGACCCCCGTCTCGATCGGCTTCATCACGCCGACGTCGATGCCGCGGCGGCGAAGCGCCTCCGCGATCGCGCAGCCAGCGACCGTCTTGCCTACGCCGGTGTCGGTGCCGGTGATGAAAACGCCCGCGTGCGGCACGGGACGACCTCCTCGGCGACTGCCTCGGCCAGCGCGTCGATCGCGTCCGACTCGTGCGTCGCCATCGGCGTGATGCGCAGCCGCGCGGTGCCCTCGGGCACGGACGGCCAGCGGATACCCTGCGCGTAGAAGCCGCGCTCGAGAAGGCGCTCGCAGACGCGCATGGCCGTCGCGTTGTCGCCGAGTACGACGGGCACGATGTGCGTCTCGCTCGGAGCCGTCGAGATGCCGCGGTCCGCGAGTCGCGCGCGCAGCCGGGCGGCGTTCGCCTGGAGCCGTTCGCGGCGCCACGGCTCGCGTGCGACGAGGCGCAGCGCGGCGCGGGCGGCCTCGACCTGCGGCGGTGCGAGTGCGCACGAGAAGATGAACGATCGCGCCGTGTTCACGAGCAGCTCGCGCAGCGCCGCCGAGCCCGCGACGAACGCGCCGAACGAACCGAGTCCCTTGCCGAGCGTGCCGACGAGCACGTCCACCCCGTTCGCGACGTCGAAGAGCTCGGCCGCGCCGCGTCCTCGCGCGCCGAGCGCGAAGCAGCCGTGCGCGTCGTCGAGCAGCACCATCGCGCCGTGACGCTTCGCGATCGGGACGAGGCGGCCGAGCGGCGCGAGATCGCCGTCCATGCTGTAGACGCCGTCGAGGACGACGAGCACGCGGCGGTGCGCCGGTGCGACCTCGCGCAGCACGGCTTCGAGCGCGTCCGCGTCGCCGTGTGCGAAGACGTGGACGGAGGCGCGCGCGAGTCGTGCGCCGTCGATCAGCGAAGCGTGTACGAGCGCGTCGGAGACGATCGCGTCCTCGGGTCCGACGAGCGCGGGCAACACGCCGGCGTTCGCCATGTACCCGGTCGAGAAGGCGAGTGCGGCCGGCGTCCCGAAGAAATCGGCGAGCTCGACCTCGAGCGCCTCGTGGATCGCGAGATTCCCGGTGATGAGACGCGAACCGCCCGCGGCGCAGCCGAAGTCGCGTGCGGCGCGCGACGCGGCCTCGACGACTTCGGGGTGCGTCGCGAGATCGAGATAGTTGGAGCCGGCGAAGAGCAGCACGTCGCGGCCGTCGACGGACATGCGCGGCGCCTGGGCGCCGTCGAGGACGCGCATGCGGCGATGGGTCCCGCGCTCCCGGATCGCGCCGAGCTTCTCGCGTGCGACGTCGTCGACCGACACGGTCAGCGCGCCCTCGGCGCGACTCCGCGCTGCGCGGCAGCGATCTCGGGGCGGAGGATCTCGTCGCCGCCGCCGGGGATCTCGAAGTGCACGACGGGCTTGTGCCGCTCTTCGAGGTAGAGCGGGTTGCCGTCCACCTCGAAGCCGGCGTCCACGATCATCTGGTAGGTCGGGTCGACGGCGTCGCCGCGCGTCGTGAGGTAGCCCTCGACGAAGAGCGAGTTCGCCGGCCACAGCACCAGCGCACCGAGCGAACGCAGGTGGCCTTCGCGACCGCCCGCCGCGCGGATCTCCGCACGCGGGTTGACGAGCCGCATCAGCGCGAGCGCGCGGAGGCAGCGCTCGGGCGAGAGCGAGCCGTCGTCGACGACCGGGTTGCCGTCGATCGGGACGAGGAAGTTCACCGGGATCGACGGAACTTCGAGCTCGCGCAGCGCGAACGCGACTTCGAGCACGTCCGCGCTGGTCTCTCCCATGCCGAGGATGAAGCCGCTGCACGGCTCGATGCCGTTCTTCTTGGCCGCGATCAGCGTCCGCATCCGGTCCTGGTACGAGTGCGTCGAGCAGATCTCCGGGTAGTGCCGCTCGCTCGTGTTGAGGTTGTGGTTCAGCCGGTCGAGACCCGCCTCGGCGAGGATCCGGGCCTTCTCGTCGTCGATCAGGCCGCACGAGACGCAGACCTCGATCGGGAAGCGCGACTTGATCTCGCGCACCAGACCGGCGAGTTCCTGCGTGCGGTCGAGCGTCGGGCCGCGGCCCGAGAGCACCATGCAGTAGCGGGTCACGCCGGAGCGAGCGGCGCGCTCGGCCTCGGCCAGGATGTCGTCGCGCGTCTTGAGCGGGTACTTGCGGATCGGCGCCGACGAGTCCTTCGACTGCGAGCAGTAGCCGCAGTCCTCGGGGCAGAGTCCGTTCTGGACGTTGTTCAGGATCTGGACCTGGACCTTGCGGCCGAAGTGCTTCTCGCGCGGGAGATACGCCGCGTGCAGCAGCGGCAGGAGCGCGACGTCCGGTGCGTCGAGGATCCAGAGCGCGTCCTCGCGGGTCGGCGGCTCGTCCTGCAGGGCGCGTTCGGCGAGGCGGGCGTAGCGGTCGAACATCGGAGGCTCCTCGGTCGGCGGGATCGGCGGACGGTCCCGCGCCCGCATCGGGCTGTCAACCGACGCAGGCGGACGAGGTCGACAGCTCCTGCGGCTACCATGCGCCGTCGTGGCGAAGCGCCGTTCCATCTATGCGTGCACCGAGTGCGGCGCCCAGTCGCCGCGCTGGCTCGGGCGCTGCCCGCAGTGCGGATCCTGGTCGACGCTGGTCGAGGAGGTGGAGTCCTCGCCCTCGCGCGCGGCCGAGTTCGTGACGCCTTCGCCCGGCGCGACAGCGGGTAAGGCGGTTGCCCTGCGCGACGTCGCCGGCGGGGGGGCTCCGCGGATCCCGACCGGTATAGGCGAACTGGATCGCGTTCTCGGCGGCGGTCTCGTGCCCGGAGCAGTCGTCTTGCTGGGGGGAGAGCCCGGCATCGGCAAGTCGACGCTGGCCCTGCAGCTCGCGGCAAGCCTCGTGACCCCGCGCGCCGCCCGGACGGGCGACGCGCCGAACACGGCTCGAGGGCTGTCTGTGCTCTACGTGAGCGGGGAAGAGAGCGCGGAGCAGATCCGCCTCCGCGCCGAACGCCTGCCAGAGATGCCCGAGAATCTGCGCGTCCTCGCGGAGACCCGCGCCGAGGCGATCGCCGAGCCGTGGCGCGAGACGAAGCCCGCGCTGGTCCTGGTCGACTCGATCCAGACGCTGCAGACCGAGCGCGTCGAATCGGCGGCCGGCTCGGTCGCGCAGGTGCGCGAGTGCGCGGCGCTGCTCGCGACCGCGGCCAAGGCCACGCAGACCGCGGTGGTCCTGGTCGGCCACGTCACCAAGGACGGTGGTCTCGCCGGGCCGCGCGTGCTCGAGCACCTGGTCGACGTCGTGCTCTTCTTCGAGGGCGATCGCGGCCACTCGTACCGCGTGCTGCGCGCGGTCAAGAACCGCTTCGGATCGACGCTCGAAGTCGGTGTCTTCTCGATGGGCGACGCGGGCCTCGTTGCGGTCGAGAATCCGAGCGAACTCTTCCTCGCCGAACGCCGCACCGGGACGCCGGGCTCGTGCGTCGTGCCGCTTCTCGAAGGCACGCGCCCGATCCTGCTCGAAGTGCAGGCGCTCGTCGCGCCGGCCAGCTACGGCACCGCGCGGCGCACGGCGATCGGCTTCGACGAAGGTCGCCTCGCGCTGCTGCTCGCCGTGCTCGCGCGACGCGGCAACATCGACGCGCTCGCGAGCGACGTCTACCTGAACGCGACGGGTGGCGTGCGCATCAGCGAGCCGGCCGCCGATCTCGGCGTCGTGCTCGCGGTCGCGTCGAGCCGGCTCGATCTGCCGATTCCCGCCGACGCCGCTGCGATCGGAGAAGTCGGTCTCGGCGGCGAAGTGCGGCGCGTCGCGCGGCTCGAGCCGCGTGTGAAGGAAGCGGCGCGACTCGGATTCCGGCGCATCCTCGTGCCGCGCGCGAGCGCGATCGCGATGCCCGGCGCCGAGCTCGTACCGATCGACGGCGTTGCGGAAGCGGTCGCCTGGCTGCTCGCGCAAAGCCGCGGGGATTTGCCCAAACGCGCGTGATTCCAGACGTTTCCGCGCGTTCTCGGGTTTGACGCGCGGTAGGCGCATGGCTAGCCTGCCGCGCGATGTCGGCCCCTCCTGCCGCCTTCGCTGTCGCTCTCGAACACGTGACCGAGCCGCTCGAGCTCGTCGAGCGCGCGATGCGTGAGCAGCTGACGACGGAGGCCGAAGTGATCGCCGCGGTCGGCGATCACGTGCTGGCCTCGGGCGGCAAGCGCGTGCGGCCGGCCCTGTTGCTGCTCGCCGCCGAGCTGTGCGGCTACACGGGACCCCGCCGCGTGCAGGTCGCCGCCGCCGTCGAGCTCCTGCACACGGCGACCCTCCTCCACGACGACGTCGTCGACTCCTCCTTGCTGCGGCGTGGCCGGCCGTCGGCGATGGCGCTCTGGGGGAATCGTCGCGCGGTCCTCGCGGGCGATTTCTTCTACGCGCGCGCCTCTTCGATGATCGTCGAGGACGGCGACCTCGACGTCCTGTACGTCTTCTCGAACACGATCCGCCTGATGGCCGAAGGCGAGATCCTCCAGCTCCAGCGCTCCTTCGACCCGAGCGTGACGGAGGCGCACTACTACGCGGTGATCGAACGCAAGAGCGCCGCGTTGCTCTCCGCCGCGAGCGAAGCGGGCGCGATCCTCGGCGGCGTCACGCGCGCCGAGCGCCGCCGCCTCGCGGAGTTCGGACGCGAGCTCGGGCTGGCCTTCCAGATCCGCGACGACGCGCTCGACTACGAGGCCGGCTCCGAGGTGCTCGGCAAGGAGCGCTACACCGACCTGCGAGAAGGCAAGGTGACGCTGCCGCTCCTGCTCTCGCTCAAGCGCTGCACGGCCGCCGAGCGCGAGGCGATCGAGTCGGTGCTCAAGACCGCGGCGCAGCAGGATCACGAAGCGCCGTGCCCGCCGTCCGACGCGGATCTGTTGCCCGCGATCGAAATCGTCGAGGCGCATCGCGGTGTCGCCGATTCGGTGCGCCGCGCCAACGAACACGTCGAGCGCGCCTGCGCTTCGATCGCGCCGTTCCCCGACGGCGTCGCGAAGCAGGCGATGCTCGCAGCAGCCGAGTTCGCGGCCGCGAGAGATCGCTGACCGCGCACACGATTCTCACCCCACGGTCCCGTGGGAGCTTCGCATGATCCGCAACACCCTCGCCGCCCTGGCACTCGGGGCGGTGCTCGCCGGTGCGCTCGGCGCGCCGATCGCATCGGCTGCGCCCGACGCGAAGCCGGCTCCGTCGCCGGCGGTCGTCAACGTCAACACCGCGACCGCGGAAGAGTTGACGGCACTGCCGGGCATCGGCGAGAAGCGCGCCCAGGCCATCCTCGAGATCCGCAAGGAGAAGGGCGGCTTCAAGAGCGTGGACGAGCTGACGGAGGTCAAGGGCATCGGGCCCGCCAACCTCGAGAAGCTGCGTCCCTATCTGCGCGTCTCGAGCGAAGCGTCGGGCGCCGCCCGGCCGTAGCCGTCCTGCCAGGAGCGATGCCGGGGGTCGCTGCGAGGCGGCTCCCGGCATCCACTCGCCCCCTTCACCGCCTTCACCGAGTTGAAAGCGCGCTCCGCGATGCTCCGGATCTACGAGCCCGGCGGCGAGCGTGGCACTCCGATTGCAACCCCGTGACGCACGCCGACTCGCTGCGAAGCATCGGCGCTGTCCGGCGCTCTCGGCAGACGTCGTAGCGACGGAGCGTCGCAATGACGGGAGAAGGAGACCCACATGGCACAGACGACCCATCAGACGAACCAGGCGGCCAGCCGCTCTCCGCGGAGCAAGGCCCAACAGGCGGGCGTCCGGCTCGAGGACCGGCCGCAGGTCGATCTCTACGAACTCGCGCAGCAGCTCGGGATCGGCGGCTATTCCGAGCTGTCGCGAGCGGAGCTGATCGAAGCCATCCGGCGTCGTTAGCAGGAGCCGCGAGCTAGGTTGCCCGCTCGTCGCACAGCGACGCAGGGGAGCCGAGCGCATGCGCGCAGTCCGCCGGAAGCTCGCGATCGCGTGCGCCGCCCTGGCGCTCGTGTTCGCGGCTTCCGCGGCGCGCGCCGGCGAGCCGATCGCCCGGCGCGTCGTCTCGATGAATCCGTCGTTCACCCGCATCCTCGTCGCACTCGGCGCGCGGGACGCGCTCGTCGGCGTGGACGACTTCTCCGCGAAGGCCGAGCCGGCCGTCGCGAATCTGCCGCGCGTCGGCGGGCTCTACTCGCCGAGCCTCGAAGCCGTGGTCGCGCTGCAGCCGGATCTCGTCGTGTTGCTGCCGACCGTCGAGCAGCGCGACTTCCAGCAGCGTCTCACCGGTGTCGCGCTGCCCGTGCTGGCACTCGACCCGGTCGGCTTCGACGACGTGCTCGCCACGATCGAGACGCTCGGTGCGCGTGTCGGCAAGCAGGACGCCGCGCGCGCCCGCGTCGCGGAGATCCACCGCACGCGCGACGCGGTGCGCGCAGCGGTCGCGTCGCGGCCCATGCCGCGCGCGATCTTCGTGCTGCAGCGCGAGCCGCTCTTCGTGGTCGGCCGCGGCTCGTTCCTCGACGAGATGCTGGCGATCGCCGGCGCACGCAATCTCGGCGCGGAGCTGGGCGAGCCCTGGCCGCGCGCGTCGCTCGAGTGGTGCGTCGCGGCCGCGCCCGACGTGATCCTCGACAGCGACTCGGATCCGAAGCCCGCGCCCGCCTACTGGAAGCGCTGGCCGTCGCTGCCTGCGGTCGCGAGCGGTCGCGTGGTCGCCGTCGATGCCGGGGAACTCACGCTGCCCGGGCCCGATCTCGATCGCGCGCTCGTGCGACTCGCGCGTGCGCTGCACGGCGACGCGCTCCTGCTCGATCCCGCGAGCGCGCCGTGAAGGTGCTGCGCCCCGCACGGCTGCTCGCCGTCGTCGCGGGCCTCGCGGCGCTGCTCGTCGCGGCGATCGCCCTCGGCCTCGCGTGGGGCCCGAGCGATCTCTCGCCCGCCGACGCGCTGCGCGTGTTGCTCGATGCGGACGCGACCGGCCCGGCCGCCGACATCGTGCGCCGGATCCGTCTTCCCCGCGTCGCGGCGGGCGCGCTCGTCGGCGCGGCGCTCTCGGTCGCAGGCGTCGTGTTCCAGGCGCTCTTGCGCAATCCGCTCGCGGATCCGTTCGTGCTCGGCATCTCGGGCGGTGCCGCGCTCGGCGGTGTGCTCGTGCTGGCCCTCGGCGCCGCGCTCGGGCTCGGCGCGTCGGCCGTGCCGCCGGCCGCGTTCGCCGGCGCGCTGCTGACGACGGCGGCGCTCTTCGGCGCGAGCGGCCTGCGCGGGCGACTCGCCGCGACGACGCTGCTGCTCACGGGCGTCGTCTTCAACGCGTTCGCCTCGGCGGCGATCGTGTTCCTCGCCTCGCTCGGCGGAATGGCGGAGGGCACCAGCATCTTCCTGTGGCTGATCGGCAACCTCGCCGCGGCGCGCACGGAGATCCTGGCACCGCTCGCACTGCTCTTCGCGCTCGGCCTCGCCTGCGCGCTGCCGCTCGCGCGCACGCTCAACCTGGTCGCGCTCGGCGACGAGACCGCGGAGCAGCTCGGCGTGTCGGTCGAGACGGCGAAGCGGATCCTGCTCCTCGCCACCGCGCTGATGGTCGGCGCGGCGGTTTCGGTCTCGGGCCTGATCGGCTTCGTCGGCCTGATCGTTCCGCACGCGTTGCGACTCGTGCTGGGTCCCGATCACCGTCTGCTCGTGCCGGCGTCGGCGCTCGCGGGCGCGGCATTCCTCGTCGTGTGCGACGCGGCCGCGCGCAGCGTGCTGCCCGGCCGCGAGCTGCCCGTCGGCGCGATCACCGCACTCGTCGGCGGTCCGCTCTTCCTCGTGCTGATGCGACGCGAACGCGCGCGCGGTTGGCTCACGTGAGTGCGCGACTCGCGCTCGAGGGCGTCGCAGCGCGACTCGGCGATCGCGCGGTGCTGGCCGGCGTCGATCTCGCGGTCGCGCCGGGCGAGATCGTCGGCCTCGTCGGCCGCAACGGCGCGGGCAAGACGACACTGCTGCGGATCGCTGCCGGGACGCTCGCGCCGGACGCCGGTCGCGTGACGCTCGACGGCAGCGAGATCGCGTCGTTCGATCGCCGCGCGCGCGCCCGGATCGTCGCGCTGGTGCCGCAGGACACGCAGGTGCCGTTCCCGTTCTCGGTGGCGGAGCTGGTGCTGATGGGACGCACGCCGCACCTCGGCTTTCTCGGCTTCGAAGACGCGCACGATCTCGACGTCGCGCGCGCCGCGATGCAACGCATGGGGATCGAGGCGCTCGCGGATCGGGCCGCGCCGACGCTCTCGGGTGGCGAGCGGCAGCTCGCGGTCGTCGCGCGGGCGCTCGCGCAGGAGCCGCGTCTGCTGCTGCTCGACGAACCGACGGCGTTTCTCGACCTGCGTCATCGCCTCGAAGTGCTGACCGTGCTGCGCGAACGCGCGGCGGACGGCGCGAGCGCGCTGGTCGTGTCGCACGATCTCGGCCTCGCCGCGCGCTTCTGCGATCGCCTCGTGCTGCTCGGCGACGGCCGTGTCCTCGCCGAGGGTCCGCCACGCGACGTGCTCTCCCCCGACACCCTGCGCGCCGCCTTCGGCATCGAGGCCGAGATCGTCACCGCCCCCGACGGCACACCGCTCGTCGTCCCGCGCTCCGTGACGACGCGCTAGGTTGCCGGCCCCCCTGGAGCAGGCGGAGCGGGCGATGGCGAAGGTGACGATCACACGTGTACTGGGCCGCGAGATCCTCGACTCGCGCGGCAACCCCACGGTCGAAGTCGAAGTGACGGCCTCGACGGGCGCCGTCGGACGCGCGGCGGTGCCGTCGGGCGCGTCGACCGGCTCGCGCGAAGCGCTCGAGCTGCGCGACGCCGATCCGAAGCGCTACCGCGGCAAGGGCGTTCGCCGCGCGGTCGAGCACGTCAACGGCGAGATCGCGCGCACCGTCGCCGGCATGCCGATCGGCGGCGTCGACGAAGTGGCCGCACTCGACGGCGCGTTGATCGCGCTCGACGGCACCGACACCAAGGCGCGACTCGGCGCCAACGCGATCCTCGGCGTGTCGCTCGCCGCCGCGCGAGCGGGCTCGCTCGCGGCGGGCCTGCCGCTCTACCGCTTCCTCGGCGGCGAGAACGCGACGCTGCTGCCCGCGCCGATGATGAACGTCGTCAACGGCGGCGCACACGCCGACAACAACGTCGATCTCCAGGAGTTCATGATCTTTCCGCTCGGCGCGCCGAGCTTCGCGGAAGCGCTGCGCTGGGGCGCCGAGACCTTCCACGCGCTCGCCGGCGTGCTGCACGCGAAGGGCTACTCGACGGCGGTCGGTGACGAGGGCGGCTTCGCGCCGAACCTGTCGAGCAACGTCGAGGCGATCGAGCTGGTGCTGACCGCGATCGAGAAGGCCGGCTACCGGCCGGGCGAAGACATCTCGATCGCGCTCGACCCGGCCGCGTCCGAGTTCCACAAGAACGGCGCGTACGCGCTCGAGGGCGAAGGCAAGACGCTCTCGACCGACGAGATGATCGCGTTCTGGGCCGACTGGTGCGGCCGCTACCCGATCGTGTCGATCGAAGACGGTCTCGGCGAAGGCGACTGGGCGGGCTGGGCGAAGCTGACTGCGAAGCTCGGCGCGCGCTGCCAGCTCGTCGGCGACGACCTCTTCGTGACGAATCCGGCGATCCTGAAGAAGGGCATCGACGAGAAGGTCGCCAACGCGATCCTGATCAAGGTGAACCAGATCGGGACGCTGACCGAGACGCTCGAGGCGATCCGCGTCGCGCGCGCCGCCGGCTACGCGGGCGTGATGTCGCACCGCTCCGGCGAGACCGAGGACACGACGATCGCGGATCTCGCCGTCGCGACCGGCGTCGGCCAGATCAAGACGGGCTCGGCGTCGCGCACCGACCGCATCTGCAAGTACAACCAGCTGCTGCGGATCGAGTCGGAGCTCGGCGCGCGCGCCCGCTATGCGGGCGCGACGACGCTGACCGGGCGCGCGAAGTGAACGCCGGTCGCGGCGCCCTCACCGCGGCGCTCGCGGGCGTGTTGCTCGTCGCGGCGTCGCGTGCCGTCGCGTGGATCCCCGAGCCCGAGCGCGCGTGGAGCGCGATCGCCGCGAGCAACGCGGCTTCGGGCCGCACGAAGGCGTTCGACTTCCCCGTCGCGCTGATCGGCGCGGACGCAGGCGTCGCGGGTACGGGCCACCTGCGCTCGAACGGGGACGGAGCGTGGCGTCTCGAGCTGCAGCTCGCGGACGGGATCGCGGAGGTGCACGAGCGACGCGGCGCCGAGTATCGCGTCACGCGCGGCGGGCGCGCGGTCGAGCGCGCACCGCGGCTGCTGCCGCCGCTCGATCTGCTCCAGGCCGCTTCGGCCATGGGTGTGGCCGAAGCCCTGCGCGCGATCGGCGGCAATCCGGCACAGGTCGATCTCGGCATCGAGGGCGCGTACGACTGCTGGGTGCTCGGCGGGCGCGAGCGGGGCGCCTTCGAGGCGAACACGCGCCCCGCGCTGTGGGTCGATCAAGAGACACAGCAGCCGGTGCGCATCGACGACGCGAATGGCGCGCAGTATCGGTTCGGCGATGCCGCGGCGCGCCCGGGCGGTGTGCGCTTCCCGAGTCGCATCGACGTACAGGATCCCGGCTGGCCGGTCTGGCGCATCCAGGTGCAGAACGCCGCTCCGTCCACGCCCTGATCACGGGGCATGACCGCAGCGCACGGCTGCGGCATCTTTGCCGCGCTTCCGGCAACGGCCTCCATCGGAGGGCTCCACACTGCGTTCGGTCGAGGATACGCGCCCGCGAAAGGGCCTCTCGGTACCCGTCGTCACCGTCGTGGACGAACGCGGCGCCCTGATCGAGGCCGATCAGCGCTCGCTCGTCCGCTATGTGATCCAGGACGGCTATGGCGCCGACGTCGTCTTCGCCGCCGGCACGACCGGCGAGTGGGATCGCGTCCACAACGACGTCCGGCAGCGCGTCATCGAGGTGTGCGCCGAAGAGGTCGCGCGCGCCAACGCAGAGCTCGCGGGCCGCGCCGGCCGCGACGTCGAGATGTGGGCCGGCATCACGGCGCCGAGCCCCGAGGAGACGCTCGAGAACCTCGAGCTCGCGGTCGCCTGCGGTGCTGCCGCGGCGGTGCTCGCACCGCTCTCGATCAAGGGCGTGGACGACCCGGTCCGCTGGGTCGCGCGCGAAGTCGCCGACGTGCTCGACGCGCAGCCACGCCGCATCCCCATCTATCTCTACGACAACGCCGACATCGCGATCGACCCGAAGATCCCGCACATCCGCACGCGCCAGGTGAAGGCGCTCTCGCGGCTCGACTTCGTGCGCGGCATCAAGGTCTCGGCGCCGCGCAAGGTGCTCGGCAACTACACGAAGGCGGCGGCCTCCTTCAACGAGCGCGGCGAGTTCGCGATCTACGTCGGCGACGCGATGCTGATCTTCGAACTGTTCCGGCCGCGCTCGGGCCTCGTCGGCACGCTCGCCGATCACTGGAACCGCTGGCGCCTTTCGGGAACGCTGCCGGTCGGCGTCGTCGCGGGCCCCGCGAACGTGCTGCCGCGCGAATGGGCGCGCGCCTGGCAGGCCTGCCGCGCGGGCGATCTCGAGCGCATGGAAGAAGCGCGCGAAGTGCTCGAGGCGTTCCGCGAAGGAACGCGCTCGACCGGTGGCCGTCGCACGATCGCGTGCCTGAAGCGCGCCCTGAAGCGGCTCGGCGTCATCTCGAGCGATCTCGTCGCGCCCGGTACGCCGGCGCTGACGCGCCCCGACGCGGAGCGCTTCGACGAGGTCTTCGACCAGGTGCGCGATCTCGCCCACAAGCGGATCCGCCCGCCCTGGGTCAGCGTTCCGCCCAAGACCGAGCTCTGAGCCTTGCCCGCCGACTTCGATCTCGTCGGCATCGGCGCGATGGTCGTCGATCGTCTGCACCGCGCCGCGCGCATCGTCGGACGCGACGAAAAGGGCCCGCTCCAGCCGATCGACGGCGGCGCCTCGATGCGCACCTTCATCGGCGGCGTGGTCTTGAACCAGCTCGGCTGGGCCAGCGCACTCGGCGCACGCACGGGCATCTTCGGCAAAGGCGCCGACGACGAGAACGGACGCATCCTGCGCGCCGCGATGGACCGCGCCGGCATCGTGCACCAGCTCGTGCTCGACGGCTCCGCGAGCGCCGTCGCTGCGATCTTCGTCGAGCCGGGCGGCGAACGCGCCATCTACTTCGACCCCGCCGCCACGGCCGAGACGACGGCCGCGCACGTGCGCGAGAACCATGCCGCGTTCATCGCGCGTGGTGCGAGGCTCTCGACCGAAGTCCACCAGCTTCCGCTCGAAGCCGTGCACGAGGCGCTGAAGATCGCTCGCGCGTCCGGACTCGCGACGACGGTCGATCTCGACCAGGCGCCGTCCGAAGCAGTGCCGGCGCTCGGTGACGCGAAGACGCTCGACGCCGTGCTGCGCATGGCGGATCTGCTCAAGCCGTCGAAGCGCGGCGCCCGCGAGCTGCTCGGCGCGAGTGCGGGCACCGATGCGCTGTCGCTCGCAAAGCGGCTGCGCCAGCGCTTCGGCAATCAGGCGGTCGTCGTCACCGACGGCGAAGCCGGCTGCGCGATCGCGTCGGACGCGTTCGAAGGCGCCGTCGCGGCGCCGCGCGTGCGCGCCATCGACGCGACCGGCGCGGGCGACGCGTTCCTCGGCGCGCTGCACGCGGGTCTGCACCAGGGACTCTCGCTGCGCGACGCCGCGAGGCTCGGCAATGCGGCCGGCGCCGCGTGCGTCGAACGCATGGGCGCCTTCCCCGCCGATCTCGCCTGGGCGCGGCGCCGCACGCTCGAGCTCTACGACGGCGCACCCTTCGCGCCGCGCGCGACGCCGCCGGACCCGACTGCGGCCGCGATGCAAGGCGCGCTCGGCATCATGGTCGAGGAGCTGGCGGCGCTGCGCGATCGCGCCGACACGAACGCGTATCTCGCGGCGCTCGCGTTGATCCGCGACGCCGAGGCGAGCGGCGGTCGCGTGCACGTCACGGGCGTCGGCAAGCCCGAGCACCTCGCGCGCTACGCGGCCTCGCTGCTCTCTTCCACCGGCACGCCCTCCGCGTTCCTCCACGCGACCGAGACGGTGCACGGCAGCGCGGGCCAGATCGTGGCGGGCGACGTCGTGATCGCGATCTCGAACAGCGGCCGCACGCAGGAGCTGCTGATCGCGGTCGCAGCCCTGCGCGCGCTCGGGGCGAAGATCATCGGCGTCACCGGAGACGCCGAGTCGGCGCTCGCGAAGGAATCGGACGTCGTGCTCGAGGCGCGCGTGAGCCGCGAGGGCGGCGGTCTCGGGCTCGCGCCGCGCGCGAGCATCGCCGCGGAACTGCTCGTGCTCGCGACGCTCTCGGCCGGGCTCGAGGTCGCGCGCGGCTTCACGCGCGAGGACTACCACGCGCGGCACCCGGGCGGGGCGCTCGGCCAGATCTCGAAGCCGAAGCGCTGAGCGAGCCGCGCCGGGATGACGGACGATGCGCGCCCGCTCCTCTCGGTCCTGATCCCGGTCTACGACGAGATCGCGACCGTCGCGAAGTCGATCGAGCGCGTGCGCCGCTCGCCGGTCGACAAGGAGATCGTCGTCGTCGACGACGGCTCCACCGACGGCACGCGCGAGTGGTTGCGCGCCGAGGCGGAGCGTGGCGATCCGCGCTTCCGCGTCTTCTTCCACGAGCGCAACCAGGGCAAGAGCGCGGCGCTGCGCACGGCGATCGCCGCCGCGCGCGGAGACATCTCGCTCGTCCAGGACGCCGATCTCGAGTACGACCCTGCGGACTATCCGCTGCTCGTGAAGCCGATCCTGCAGGGACACGCCGACGTCGTGTACGGCTCGCGCTTCCTCGGCTCGGAGCGCCGCGTGCTGCTCTTCTGGCACATGGTCGGCAATCGCGTTCTGACGCTCTTCTCGAACGCCTTCACGAACCTGAACCTGACGGACATCGAGACCTGCTACAAGGCGTTCCGCACCGATCTGCTCCAGTCGCTGCACTTGACCGCGGAGGGGTTCGGCTTCGAGGCGGAAGTGACGGTCAAGGTCGCGCAGCTCGGCTGCCGCGTGTACGAAGTGCCGATCGCCTATCACGGCCGCGAGTACTGGGAAGGCAAGAAGATCGGCTGGCGCGATGGGTTCCAGGCGCTCTGGTTGATCGTGAAGCACTCGCTCGCGCCCGGCGATGCGGGACTCACGACG
>JALOQG010000532.1 GCA_025453505.1 Myxococcota bacterium
ACGCATCCAGATCGACGGCGCGGTGAAGTACGTCGCGCTGAACCTGATCTCGACGCTGCTCTTCCTCTCCGGCTGCGGCCTGCTCTACGGCCTCACGGGCACGCTCAACATGGCGGACCTGCACGTCGAGGTGCCTCGCGTCGCGAACCAGGGCCTCGTCACCGCCGTCGCGATCACCTTTGCGATCGGCTTCGGAATCAAGGCGGCGCTCTTCCCGCTCTTCTTCTGGCTGCCGGCCGCATATCACACGCCGCCGGTCGCGGTGTCGGCACTCTTTGCGGGCCTGCTGACGAAGGTCGGCGTGTACAGCCTGATCCGCTTCTTCACGCTGATCTTCACCGGCGATGCCGCCTTCACCGGCGCGCTGCTCGCCGCTGCGGCCGCTTTCACGATGGTGACGGGCGTGCTCGGTGCGGCGGCGCAGAACGAGATGCGTCGCATTCTCGGCTTCCACATCGTGAGTCAGATCGGCTACATGGTGATGGGTCTCGCGCTCGCGACGCCGCTCGCGCTGGCCGGCGCGGTCTTCTACACGCTGCACCACATCGTCGTGAAGGCGAACCTGTTCCTGGTGAGCGGCGTCGTGCGGCGTCTCACCGGTAGCGCGGATCTCGCACGAACCGGTGGCCTGTACGCGCAGGCGCCGCTGGTCGCCGCGCTCTTTCTCGTGCCGGCGCTCTCGCTCGCGGGCTTCCCGCCGCTGTCCGGTTTCTGGGCGAAGTTGTTCCTGGTGAAGGCGGGACTCGAGGCGCAGGCGCCGTGGATCGTCGCGGTCCTCGTCGGGGTCGGGCTGCTCACGGTCTACTCCATGACCAAGATCTGGGCCGAAGTGTTCTGGAAGGCTTCGCCCGGCGAACGCCCGCCCATGCCTCCGCTGCGCGGCGGCGAACGCGCGCTGCTGCTCGGACCGATCGCCGGCCTCGCCGCGATCACGCTGGCGATCGGCCTCTGGCCCGCGCCGCTCTTCGACTACGCCGAGGTCGCCGCGCGCGAACTCGCGGATCCGCGGGCCTACGTCGCGGCCGTGCTGGGGAGCCACCCGTGAACCTGCTCGCGATCCACCTGCTGCTCGCCTTTGGCTGGTCCGCCGTCAACGGCGACTTCACGCTGCGCTCGCTCGTCGTCGGCTTCGTGCTCGGCGGCCCCACGACGTGCTGACACCGACGCACCACAGCCGGCCCGGCGTGATCGGGGTACCGCTCGAAGCCGAGACGCCGCTCGAGATCACGACCGTCGCGAACCTGATCACCTTGACGCCCGGGACCCTGACGCTCGACGTCTCCGACGACCGCCGCACGCTCTGGGTGCATGCCATGTTCATCGACGATGCAGACGCGCTGCGCCGCGCGCTCAAGGAAGGCATGGAGCGCCGCGTGCTCGAGGTGTATCGCGGATGATGACCGAGGGGACGGGACTGCTCGGCTACGCGCTGTGGCCCGTTTTCGGCCTGCTCGTGACGGGACTCGTGCTCGCCGCGCTGCGTGCGATGCGCGGTCCGACGCTGCCGGACCGCGTCGTCGGTCTGGATACCGTCACGACGCTGATGGTCGCGTTCGCAGCCGTGTTCTCGATCGAGAGCGGCGAGGCGGCCTTCCTCGACATCGCGATCGTGCTCGCGCTCGTCGCCTTTCTCACGACGGTCGCGTTTGCGCGCTACGTCGAGCGTCGCGGTCGCGAGGGCTTCGGGCGCGGTGACGCCCAGGAGGAGAAGTAGCCGTGCAGTGGCTGCACGATGCGCTGACCGCGCTGCTGTTGCTGGCGGGCGCCTTTTTCTGCTTCGTCGCCGCGCTCGGCGTGCTGCGCATGCCCGACACCTACATCCGCATGCACGCTTCGAGCAAGGCGGGGACGCTCGGCTGCGGGCTCGTCCTGGCGGCGGTCGCATTGCACTTCGCCGAGGTCGGCGTCGTCTCGCGCGCCGCGATGGCGATCCTGTTCCTGCTGCTCACGGCGCCGGCCGGCGCGCACATGATCGGACGCGCCGCGTACCGCACCGGCGTCCCGCTCTGGGAGCGCAGCGTGGCGGACGAGTGGCGCGACGGCGCCGGGCCGCCGCGCGACGGTTGAGGTCGAAAGCGAAGCTCGGGCTGCCCGCAGCCAGCGCGCTCGCACTCGCGTTCGACGCGCTACTCACGCTCCCGAACGCGAGCGGTGCCGGACGCTGCGGCTCCGCGGTGACCGGGTCGGCCCGCTGACGCGCCAATCGACCCGATTCGGCGCGCGTTAGCATCGGCGACGCCGGACAAGGGAGGCAGCACATGCGGATCGTCTGCGGGACGGACTTCTCCGACAACGCCGCCGTGGCATTGCGCGCCGCCGCCGCCGTCGCGGCCCGCGCGCAGGGTTCGATCGAGATCGTCCACGTGCATCCCGCGACGGAGGAGCACGTTCGAGAGGAAGTCGCGCTCGCGAAGCTCGAGGCGCTGGCCGCACCGCTGCGAAGCCAAGGCCGCCAGGTCACGACACGGCTGCTCGAGGGGACTTCTGACGAAGCGCTCGTCGAACACGCTGCGAACGCCGACGCGTCACTGCTCGTCGTCGGCGCGCTCGGAGAGCGATCCGGTGTGCACTGGTTCG
>JALOQG010000190.1 GCA_025453505.1 Myxococcota bacterium
ATCGGGAGCCAGCCGTCGGCGATCTCCAGCGTCTGCGCGACGTTCTTGGGTCCCTCGGCGCCGATGTACACCGGGATGGAGGGGCGCAGCGGCTAGTTGATCAGCTTCAGCGGCTTGCCGAGGCCCGCACCGCCCTGCAGCGGCAGATCGTAGTGGCGGCCGTGGAACTCGACGGGCTGCTCGCGCGCGATCATCGCGCGGAAGATCTGCACCCACTCGCGCGTGCGTTCGAGCGGACGCGGGAAGGGCTGGCCGTACCAGCCTTCGACGACCTGCGGACCCGAGACGCCGATGCCGAGGATCAGCCGGCCGCCCGAGAGATGGTCGATCGTCATCGCATCCGATCCAGCACAGCGGCGAGAAGCAGTCGCTGCCGTACGCCTCGGCGGTCCACACCGAGTCGAAGCCGAGCCGCTCCGCCTCGAGCACGAGGTCGATCGGATCTTCCGGGGGGCCGGTTTGCCAGTAGCCGAGCTGCAGTCCGAGCTTCATGGGTTCCTCCGCGCCGGCCGCACGGTACCGCGGCCCGCGCCTTCCTGCGTGCGCGCGTTCAGCGGCCGCTGAACTTCGGCTCGCGCTTCTCGAGCAGCGCGCGGACGCCCTCGCGTCCGTCTGCGCTGCGCATCGTCGCCGCCTGCACGAAGGACTCCTCGCGCGCCGCGCGGCGCGGATCCCAGCCCGCGCCGCGGTAGAGCGATTCCTTCATCAATCGCACCGCGTTCGGCGCACACGCTGCGATCGCGCGTGCGCGGCGCCGCGCGGCGTCGGCGACGGCGTCCGCCGCGACCGCTTCGTGCACGAGGCCGATCGACGCCGCTTCCGCGCCGCTGACGAGCCGGCCGGTGAAGAGCAGGTCGGCGGCGAGCGGAACGCCGACGATGCGCGGCAGCAGGTGGCTGATCGCCATGCCGGAGTGGAAGCCGAGCTTCGCGAAGTTCGCGCCGTACTTCGCGCCCTCGTTCGCGACGCGCAGGTCGCAGACCAGCGCGAGTCCGAAGCCGCCGCCGACCGCGTGCCCGTTCATCGCCGCGATCGTCGGCATGGGCAGATCGAAGACTTCCAGGAAGGGCGCGTAGGTCTGGAAGAGCCGCTCGTGGTCCGCGGTCGCGTCGCCCTCGCGCGGCTCGGCCGGCGACGCCGAGCGGAAGTCCGCGCCCGCGCAGAAGCTCGCGCCGCGGCCGGTGAAGATGACGCAACGCAACGTGCGGTCCGTCGCGGCGCGCGCGACCGCTTCCCGGAACGCACGCATCAGTTCCGGCGTCATGCTGTTGCGGTTCTCGGCGCGATTCAGCGTGATCGTCGCGATCGCGTCCGTGGCCTCGTAGAGGACGGGGTCCTGGGACATGGGCCGGAGTGGTAGCATGGGCGCGCACCCCGCTCGGAGGCCCCATCCCCCATGGCGACCGCCGGTCCCGCCACGCCCCTTCTCTCGATTCGCGATCTGCTCGCGCTCGCCCCCGCGCGCCTGTTCGCGGGCGTCGCGAGCGACGCGATCGCGCGCGTCGACCGGCGCATCGACGCGGTTGCGCCGGGCGATCCGCTCCTGGACGCCGTGAGTCGCATGTGGTGGCGGAAGATGGGCGCGCTGCCGGTCGTCGAGCAGGGACGTTTCGTCGGCGCGCTGACCGAGGACGACCTGGTCCACGTCCTCGCGGAGCGCATCGCCGCGCGTGGCGAGACGCCCGGCGATCTCGTGGTCTGGGAGACGCTGCTCGCGGGCGCGACCGTGCTCGACGCGATGACGCCGCGTGCGGAGCTCGCGGTCGTCGCCGCGGGAACGCCGCTGCAGGTCGGTCTCGAGGCGACCTTCGGTCCGACGCTCCGCCGGCGCCGCAAGAGCTACCTCTTCGCGCTCGACGAGAAGGAAGCGCCGCTGCGCGTGATCTCCTTCCGCGACATCGCGCGCTATCTGATGCGGCTCTACGACGGCGAGCTGCCCACGACCTTGTTCGCCAGCCCCGACGAGTTCGCGCTCGCGCAGCGGCTCGCGTGGAGCGTGCTCGACCTCTCGCTCGGCGAGCTGCGGGAACAGGAGTCGATCGGTTCGCCGCCGGATCCGCTCGCGGCGGACGCGAGTGGCGTCGAGACCCTGCAGCGCATGGCCGAGCGCGCGCGCGGCTACGCCGTGGTGCTCGCGCCGGACGGCGCCCTGCGCGGCATCTGCACGCGCCGCGATCTGCTGCGCGCGCTCAAGAGCCCGTTCGTGCGCGTGGACGGTCTGCGCGCCGCGCGCATCATGACCGAGCCCGTCAAGACCGTCTCCGACGTCGACACGCTCTGCGGTCTCTTCAAGATGATGGCGATCGAGGGCTTCCGGCACATGCCGCTGGTCGACGACGACGACCGGGTCGAGTGCGTGATCTCGATGTGGCAGGGCGTCGGCCTGCTCGCGCACCGGCACCACGCGTAGGATGCGCGAAGGCGCCGGCACGGCGACCGCGCTGCTCGACGCGCTCAAGGCGGCGGTGTGCGAGGCCGTCGACGCGCAGCGCGACACGCTGCTGCACGTCGCGCACGAGATCCACGCGCATCCGGAGCTCGCATTCGAGGAGCACCGCGCTTCGGCGCTGCTCGTCGCGACGCTGCGCGACGCCGGTCTTCCGGTCGAGGCGCCCGCGTACGGACTCGCGACCGCGTTCGAGTCGCGCACGGGCGACGCCGGCCCCAGCGTCGCGCTGCTCGCCGAATACGACGCGCTGCCGGGCATCGGTCACGCGTGCGGCCACAACCTGATCGCGACCGCGTCGCTCGGCGCCGGGCTCGCGCTGGCGTCGCTCGGTTCGCGACTGCCGGGCCGCGTGCGCGTGCTCGGCACGCCCGCCGAAGAGGCCGGCTGCGGCAAGGAGCTGCTCGCGCGCGCCGGCGCTTTCGAGGGCGTGGACGCGGCATTGATGATCCACCCCGCCGGCGTCGATCTCGTGACGATGCCGACGCTCGCGCTCGCCGAAGTGGACGTGCGCTATCGCGGCGTCGCGTCGCACGCATCCGGCATGCCCGAGCGCGGCGTCAACGCGCTCGACGCGCTCGTCACCGCGTACCAGGCGATCGCGCAGCTGCGCCAGCACATCAAGCCGACCGAGCGCGTACACGGCATCTTCACCGAGGCGGGCGAGGCGCCCAACGTGGTGCCCGAACGCGCCGCCGGCCGCTTCTACGTGCGATCGCGCGACGTCGCCGAGCTCGCGCCGCTCAAGCGCCGCATCGAGGGCTGCTTCCGCGCGGGCGCCGAGGCGACCGGTTGCACGGTCGAGATCGAATGGCGCGAGCCCGACTATCTCGAGCTGCGCACCGCCTGGCCGCTCGCCGAGCGCTACCAGCGCAACGCCGAGTCGCTCGGCCGCACCTTCTTCCCGTACGACAAGCTGCCCGCGAGCGCGCTCGGCACCACCGACATGGGCAACGTCTCGCACCGCGTGCCTTCGATCCATCCGATGATCGCCGCCGCGCCGATCCACTGCTCGATCCACAACGCGGAGTTCGCCGAACACGCGGGCTCGCCGAGCGGCGATCGCGCCGCGCTCGACGGCGCCAAGGCGCTCGCGATGACCGCGCTCGACTTCCTGCTCGATGCCGACCTGCGCCGCCGCGTGCGCGAGGGCTTCGAGGCCGGGATCCGGTGAGCGGCGCGCTCATTGCGCTCGACCACGTGATCGTCGCGGTCGCCGATCTCGACGCGGCGGTCGGCGTCTACACGCGCTTCTTCGGCCGTGCGCCTTCGGGACTCGGCGAGCATCCCGAGCTCGGCACCGCCAATGCGACGTGGCGTCTCCCGGACGTGTATCTCGAGCTGCTCGCGCCGGTCGGAACGGGCTTCGTCGCCGACGGACTGCGCGCGCGTCTCGCGAGCGCCGGGGACGGACCGCTCGGCTTCGCGCTCGCGACGGCCGACGCCGACGCGTGTGCCGCAGCGCTTCGAAGCCGCGGACTCGCCGCCAGCGATCCCGTCCCGGGTCGCGGCGTCGATCGCACGACGGGCAAGCAGGGTCGCTGGCGCAACGTCTACCTGCCGGCGGATGCGTCGCGTGGTCCGCTGGTCTTCGCGATCGAATACGCCGAGCACGCGACCGAGCCTTTCGTGGACGACGGCGATCCCGCGGCGGTCGTCGGCATCGACCACCTCGTGGTGCGCACCGACGCGCCCGAGGCCGCGATCCGTTTCTACGGCGAACGGCTCGGCCTGCGCCTCGCGCTCGACAAGACCTTCGAGCAATGGGGCGCGCGGCTGCTCTTCTTCCGCGTCGGCGGCGTCACGATCGAGATCGCGGCGCCCGCGCGTCCGCCCGAGAGCCCCGCGACGACCGACACCGTGTGGGGTTTCTCCTGGCGCGTGCCGGACGTCGACGCGATCCGCGCGCGCCTGCTCGGCGCCGGCTTCGACGTGTCCGACGTGCGTAGCGGGCGGCGTCCCAACACACGGGTGTGCACCGTGCGCGGCCCGACCTGCGGCGCCGCGACGCTGCTGATCGAAGTGGCGCCGCGCGAGCAGCCGGGTGCGGGCCGGACCTAGGCCGCGCCATGATGACGCGGCTCCACGGGAGCGGTCAGGACCTCGATGACGCACCGTGTTCTCGGGAAGCGCTGATCGAGGTCAGCCCGGCTTCCGCGCCAGCAGCGAGAACATCAGCGGGACGAGGTCGCGCTGCGCTTCCGGGAGCCGCCACATCCGGTTCGACTGGTAGCGGCCGTCGGCGCCGGTGGTGCCGGGGCCGACCGGCTCCATCCACGGCAACGCCTGCCACGGCACTTCGCGGTGTTCGTGCACGAACTCGAGCGCGAGGCCGGCGTCGAGCAGCGCCGTCAGCACCTCGCCGAGTCCGTGGTTCCACTCGCAGGTGCGGCGCATCTCGAGCTTCGGACCGTCGACGTAGGTCGTGTCGCCTTCGAACACGTTCGGCTCGCGGCGTTCGAAGTAGCTCTCCTTCACGACGAGTTGGCCGTCGTCGCGTCCGGCGTCGAGCGTCGCGAGCATCGGGTGGAGGTCGTAGACGTAGAGCAGGCCGCCCGGTGCGACGCAGGTCGCGGCCGTACGCGCCCACGCGCGGATGTCGGGCAGCCAGATCAGTGCGCCGATGCCGGTGTAGACGACGTCGAAGGTCGCGCCGAGCGCTTCGGGAGCGTCGTAGACGTTGGCGGTGACGAAGTGGCCGGGGATGCCGCTCTCCGCCGAGAGCCGGCGCGCCGCTTCGATCGCCGGCTCGGAGAAGTCGAGCCCCGTGACCGTCGCGCCGAGCCGCGCCCAGTTCAGCGTGTCCATCCCGAAGTGACACTGCAGGTGGAGCAGCGTCTTTGCGGCGACGAGCGGTCCCAGTTCCGCCACCTCGACGGGACACAGCGGCTTCTCGCCGCGCAGGAAGCCCGGGCGGTCGTAGCCCTTCGACGCCTCGTGGATCGGGACGACGGCGTCCCACCAGGCGCGATTGGTCGCGTCGTGCAGAGCGTGCTTCGGATCGCGCGGCATCGGACTCGTTTCCCGCTCCTGGCAGCGCCGAAAACCTACGCCGCCACGACGAAGTCGGCTCCCTCGCGCAGCCCCGCGCGTTCGCAGAAGCGCCGGATCTCCGCGCGCGCGTGCGCGCCCGACACGGACGCGACGAGCGGCAGACGCGGGAGCGAGGGGATCGACTCGGGCCGCACGACGGGTGCGCCGTGGATCACGTTGCCGAGGCGGCGCGGGTGGAGTTCGACGATCGCGGCGGGCCGCTTGCCCTCGGCTTCGAGAGCGCGGCGCAGCGCGCGGCCCGTCTCCCCGTGTCCCCAGAGCAGGTACGCCGTGTCGTGTCGCAGCGGACCCCGCGCGAGGAAGTGCGCCTTGCAGGCGAGGAAGCGCTCCGGCGCGTAGGCCGCATGGCTGCGCCACATCCGTTCCGGACGATCGCGCCACGCGAGCAGGCGCCGCGCGACGACGCCCATCCGCAGGCCCGCGTGCACGAGGCGCAGCAGCAGGTCGTAGTCCTCGGGCCAGCCGCGGTCGCGATAGCCGCCGAGCCTCGCGTGCGACGCGCTCCGGCGTGTCGATCGCGCGCAGCCACGCCTCGTAGTCGCGCAGTCCGTCCTGCAATCCGGCGCGCGGAAAGCAGCGTACGTGCGCGCCGACGCCCGCGAGCGAGGCGTCGGCGTCGAGCGCGGCGGCCTGCGCGGCGAGGCGGTCGCGGTGCATCCAGTCGTCGGCGTCCATGCGCGCGACGAGCGTCCCGCGACACGCCGCGAGCCCTTCGTTCAAAGCCGCGACGAGCCCGCGCGGCGGCGTCGCGACGACGCGGAAGCGCGCGTCGCGGCGCGCGAAGCTCTCGGCGATCGCGCGGGTCGCGTCGCGCGAGCCGTCGTCCACGACGACGCACTCGAAGT
This sequence comes from Myxococcota bacterium, assembly GCA_025453505.1. GTDB lineage: Bacteria > Myxococcota_A > UBA9160 > UBA9160 > PR03 > PR03. The sequence goes on from JALOQG010000190.1 coordinate 6,346, forward strand.
CGGCCGCCCGCTGCCGGGCGACGCTCGCGAGACAGGCGGGCAGGGTGGCCGCCGCGTCGCGCGCGGGCAGCAGCACCGAGACGCGCGGCGCCGTCACGCGTCTGCGTCGGCGGCCGGCTCGAAGGGTCCCGCGAGCGCGCGCGCGCCGAGCACGCGGTGATCGAGTCCGCTGGCGGCGTCGAGACGCGCGATCCACTCCGGCAGCGCGACGGGCGCCTTGCATTCGAAGTCGGCGACGCCGAGCGGCTTCAGCGCGGCGCGCCACGCGGGCCACCACGGCGAGATGCTGCCCGCGAGCGGCTCGAAGATCAGGATCCGCGTGCCGAATCCGATCGCGCGCACGACGCGTTCGAGCAGCGCGTCGCGCGTGCGCTCGTCCATCTCGTTCCCCGACCATCCGAAGAGCCACAGGTCGCCGGTCTCGGCGCGCGGCAGCAGATCCGGCACGCGGCCGCGACGCGTGCGCCCGAGCACTCCGAACGCGGCGTAGGTCAGGCGGGCCTCGGA
>JALOQG010000191.1 GCA_025453505.1 Myxococcota bacterium
CCGCGCTCGCTCGTGCAGCACAATCGCTTCACGCGGCCCAACGCGGGCCCCGTCGAGCGCAACGTGATTCAGCTCCGCTCCTGGACCGGCAACACCAGCGCCGGTCCCGCCGACAACCTCCCGACGCCGACGTCCACCGAGTTCGTGATCGTCTCGGACAACGAACTCTCGCAGGACAACGCGAGCATGGTGATCCGGACGTGTCAGACGAACACCTGCGGCGACGCGCCCAACGCGCAGAACATGCAGCACGTGATCTTCGAGCGGAATTTCTTCCAGTTCACGGCCCACGCCGGCGGTGACGGTCCGAGCCTGATGCCGCGCGCACTCTGGCTGCAGGGCGGCGACATGACCGTGCGCGACAACATCTTCGACTTCCAGGGCATCGAACTCGGCGACGGCTACAACAACGACCGCCTGGTGCAGCAGACTTCGAACGCGCCGGGCTCCTCGGGCCTGAACGACGACGACGTGCACGTGTTCAACAACGTCGTCTACTTCGACGAGACGATCGATCGCCCGTTCAAGATCTGCAGCAGCAGCGCCGGGACCGGGCATCGCTGCCAGAACAACCTGATCCATCTCCCGAACCACCGAGGCGACAAGGACGACACCGAGGGCCCCGGCTGGCTCGCGAGCAACAACGTATTCACGACGGCGAACCCGTTCGTCCGGTCGCTGCCGGGTCAGGGCTCCACTTCTCCGACCGACTTCCAGCTCGCGCCGGCCGCACTCGTCGCACTCGACACGGGCTACGACTTCGGCGCCGAGGACACGGGCGTGCAGGTGGACTTCGGCGCCGGCTGCCGGCCCGCCGACGGCGACGCCGATTCGGTCGCCGACATCGACGTCGGCGCGTGGGAGCGCAACGCGGACACCTCGTGTCTGCCTGCGCCCGAGCCGGATTCCGCGTTCGCGGGTCTCGTCGCGGCGCTCTCGCTCGCCTGGCTGCGCCGGCGCGCGTGATCCGAGCGTTTTTGCCAGACTGCGCGCGCCGTGTCCGTCCCCGCCGTCGATCTCGAAGCCCTGCTCCCACGCCTGCGCTGCCCGCGATCGGGTCTTCCGCTCGTGCGCGACGGCGAAACGGCGCTGCGCTCGAGCGACGGACGCTTCGTCTACGCGATCGAGGGCGGCGTCCCGGATCTCCAGCGTGCGCCGGAGCGACTGCGCCTCGACCTGCCCTGGTACGAGCCCTGGGACGAGATCGCTTCGCTCCCGCTCGTCCCGCGCGCCCCGCTGCGCGCGCCCGATCTCCCCTACCACCTCGACGCGCATCTGGCCGCGGCTGCGGGCGCCGCGGGCGACGATCGCTGGATCCTCGAGATCGGATGCGGCGAGCGGCTCTGCGAACGCTACTTCGCGCCGCGCGGCTTTCACTACGTCGGCACCGACGTCGACCGGCGCGGCATCGGCCCGCACATGCTGGCCGACGCGCACAATCTGCCGATCGCGGACGCGTCCTTCGATCTGTATCTCTCGCTCGCCGTCTACGAACACCTGCTCTCGCCGCACGCGGCGGCCTGCGAGGCGTTCCGCGTGCTGAAGCCGGGCGGGATCTTCTTCGGGTCCGCCGCATTCGTGTACGGCTTCCACGACCGCGCGAGCTTCCACCACATGACGCACGGCGGGCTGCTCGCGGTGATGCGGAGCGCGGGCTTCCGCGTCGAGCGCATCTGGCCGGACTGGCTCTATCCGCACTCGATCGCGGAGATGGGATTCCGCGGCGGCCAGGGCATGCCCTGGCGGGTCGCGACGCGCGCGTTCCTGTCCGCCATGGAGTGGAGCTTCGCCCGGGTGTCGTCCACCGCGCGACGTCTCTCCGGCAAGCCGCCCCTCGACCTCGTGGCGCGCCGCGTGGAGACGGCGGGCTCTCTGTCGTTCATCGCGTTCAAGCCGGAACACGAAGCGATCGCGGCGAGCGGACCGGCCTGACAGGCTGCTAACGGTTCTCTGCGCCCTGCGCGCGCACGAACGCCATCAGGTGTCGCCAGTTGAAGCGCGCGAGCTGGCTCTTCTGCACGAATGCGACGTAGTCGGCGTCGTAGCGCTCGCGCCGCGCGAGAGCCGCCCACACGTAGCCCGCGAAGAGCGCGAGGCCGCCCACGACGATCGGGAAGTCCTGGACCGCGCTGCGCGCGCTGCGCACGGCGTGATAGAGCCAGTGGTAGCCGAGGAACCAGTAGAGCGCGCCCATGTCGAAGCGGCTCCTCAGCACGTTCGACTGGCGCGCGTCGATCGGCCGGTGATGGATCAGCTCGTAGTCGAGGAAGCTCTTCGTGGTCCAACCGAGCATCTGCGCGCGCGTCTCGTCGATCATGTCCCAGCCGCGGCGCGCCTCGAGCCCGCCGATCGCCTCGAAGCAGGCGCGGCGATACATCTTCGCGGGGCCGCGCACGTGGTCGTCGTGACACCACTCGATCGACTTGCGGCCGCCCTGGATCAGGAAGGTCTTGCCGCTCGCCATGCCGAGCGCCGGATCGGCGTCGAAGCGGTCCAACAGGTGTTCGAAGTAGCGCGCGTCGAAAGACAGGTCCGCGTCGAGCTTGACGACGTAGTGCCACGGCAGGTCCGCGACCCGCGCGAAACCCTCGTTGAACGTGTCCACCACGCCCCCGCCGAGCGCGCGATGGCCGCGGTTCACGCGATCGACCACTTCGATCCAGGGGTTCGCCGCGAGATGGGCTTCGACGATCTCGCGGGTGCGATCGGTCGAGCCGTCGTTGACGATCACCCAGCGCAGCGGCCGTACGGTCTGGCGCAGCATCGATTCGATCGTGAACGCGATCGTGCGTTCTTCGTCGCGCGCCGGCGTCACGACGACGTAGGCCCGGCTCATGCCTCGTTCTCCCCCGGTGCTCGCCGCAGCGTCTCCGACATGCGTCGCGGCGGCTTCTTCTCGACCGGTGCGGCCGTCGCGACGGCCGCCGCCGGAAGCGTCTCCAACGGGCGCGCCGCGGACTCGCCCCGGGCGGGACCGCGCGCACGCGCCATCGCATACGAGCACGAGTGCAGCGCTCCGGCCAGGAAGGTCGGCAGGCTGCTCCAGCGCCCGTTCGGGATCCAATCGACCAGCCGCAGCGCGATGATGAGCATCAACGTGGCGAGCAGGATCTGATCGCGGCGGCCCTTCACGCGACGCAGGCGGAAGCTCGCGACCACGACCGGGATCACGCAGAGCCCGAAGTCGGTCACGAAACCGACCAGCCCGCGCGAGCCGAGCTTCAGGACCCAGTACCCGTCGGGCACGACGGCGCGCTGGCCGGTCACCGGGTCGAAGACCATGTTGCGGCTATAGCCGCCCCACCCCAGCAAGAAGCGCTCGCGCGCCTTTGCGAGCAGCTTGCCCTCGACCTCGAAGCGGCCGGAGAGCGAACGTGCACGCTCCGGGTCGAAGTCCCGGGAGATCTCGACGACGGGATCCCACGACACGACGTTCGCGAGACGCAGCAGCGGGTACGACATCACCAGGGTCACCATCACCACGGCGATGCGCGCGATCCAGACCGGGCGCAGGAACGCGACGACGGGGGCCAGCAGCGCGCCGAACACCATCACGGCGAGACTGCGCGTCATCAGCACCATGAAGACGAGCCAGCCGCCGACCGGCACCGGCGGGAGACCGAGCACGGACAGGCGCGTCCGCGCGAGCGCCACCGAGGCGAGCATGGTGGTGGCCATGAAGATCGAGAACGCGAGCCCGTTGCCCATGAAGACCATCGGGCGGTAGCCGCCGAGTCTCCACGCCGTGTCGAAGCTGATCGGAATGAAGCCGTAGACCCAGTTGTGGAACTGCGGAGACAGACGCATCTCGATCAACGCGAACACCGAGTAGACGAGCCCTGCCAGGGTCAGCGCGGAGAGCATCCGGCGCAGATCCCGCGAATCGCGGTGCAACGCGCGGCCGAGCAGGAACGGCACCGCGAAGGCCAGTACGTCCTCGAGTGCGGCGGTCGGCGCCTCGTCGGCGGACATGGCGCGCACGGTCTCGGGTCCGTACTGGAGCGAATCCGTGTTGCTGAAGACGGTCGCGACGCCGGCGAGCGCCATCACGACGCCGAGCAGCTCGAGCGACGTACCGGGTCGCGCAGCGATGAGCCGCTGCGGCTGGTAGAGCACGAGGCACACGAACACGCTCGTATAGACGAGCAGGTCCTTGCCCATCGCCGGCAGGCCGGGAAGGTCGACCGCGCCTCCGGCCGGCAGGAACATCTCGCCCCCGAGCAGCAGCACGATCGCAGCGAGCGGCGCCGGGAGCAGGCGGAAGACCACCATCGAGAGCGGAAGGAACGCGAACAACGCGATCCAGACCAGCGCGTTCGCGTGCGCGAAGCCGATCATCGCGCGTGCGTCTCGCGGCGCGCCCGGGCCAGCCGCGGCACCAACTCGTCCACGGCGCGCCACGCGTCCATGGCGCCGCGACTCGTCAGCTCGAAGATGCGCTGCCCCTCGCCCCCTTCGACCTTGACGCGCGGCAGACCGATCGGCGCCATGCCCGGGCGGATCGAACCGTGGACCGAGTGGAAGGCGATCTCGTAGCCGGCGTCGGCGAGCGCTCGATTCGTGCGGGCGTCGAAGTCGGCGCGCGTGCCGAACGGGTACGCGAAGCTGCGTACCGGCGTGCCGAGCCGCGCACCGATCTCCTCGCGCGACCGGACGGCCTGATCGAGCGCCTCGGCGTCGCTCATGCGCGCCAGCGAGCGGTGATCGAATGCGTGCGAGCCGATCTCGACGCCCGATTCCTGCGCCTTCGCGAGTTCGTCCCAGGTCGCGAAAGGCTCCGCATGGTCGGCTGCCACCGCAGCGGCGCCGACGAGTCCCGCGCTCACGTACGCGACGGCCGGCACCGCGAACTCGCGCAAGACCGGAAGCGCCTCCTCGACCAGGCTGCGGCAGCCGTCGTCGATCGTGACCAGCACGGAGTCGTGCGGCAGCGACGTGCCACCGGCGTCGTAGTCGCGCACCGCGTCCAGCGAGACGAGCAACCCGCGCTCGGCGAGCCAGCGCATCTGGACCGCGAAGTCGGCCGTTGCGACGCACCACGGATCGCCCGGAGCGTCGCCGAAGCGGTGATAGGTCAGCGCGCGGACGCGCGGGCGCGTACCGAGCAACGCGCGCACGGCGAGCGATCCCGACGCCCACGACGCCATCGCGACACCCTGCCGGGCCACCCGCTTCACGCGCTGCCTCGCGCTCGTCGCCATCTTCAGGGTCGCTCCGCTCGCGCGAGGGCCGGTTTCGGGGCGATCCGCTCGGACAGCCACCGGGCCACCAGCTCGTTGCCCTCCACGGATAGGTGCCCGTCCGCGGCAAAACAGCACGCCTCGCCGCGCTCGCGAACCACCCGCGCCATCGGCGGCCCGAGATCGATCGTCTCGATGTCGCGCGCGCGCAGGGCCTGCACGAGCGGGAACGAGCCTTCGTCGGGCCAGGTCTCGAGCAGGTCGCGCATCGGGAACAGCAGCACGACCGGTTCGGCGCCACGCGCGCGCGCCTCCGCGGCGAACCGTTCGGCGATCGCGACGGTGACCTCGATGCCGCGCGGATCCTCGCCGGAATAGAGACGCTGGCGCTGCTCGCGGCGCTGATACACGCGCACGAGCGTGTGCGCGACCCGCGCCAGTCGCGAGCGGTGGAACCAGCGCGGCTCGACGTCCGCGGGCGACGCCCAGAACTCGTGCTCCATCAGCGCGGGCCGATCGGATCCGCCGCCGAGCGCCGCGACGAGGTCTTCGCCGTCGAGCACGGGCGAGCCGATCAGCCTGGCTTCGCCGCCGTCGACGAGGAAGCGCGGCTTGGCCGAGAAGCCGGCGGCGGGCTGCAGGAAGTAGCGCACGAGATT
>JALOQG010000192.1 GCA_025453505.1 Myxococcota bacterium
ACGCTCGCGTCACTGCGCTGCGTCGCTTCGGCGGCCGCTTCGGCGAGGCGCAGCGCCTCGGCAGGCTCGTGCAGCGACGCATCGTCCGACGCGGCCAGCAGCCACGCGAGGTTGTTCTTCGCGACGATCGCTTCGGGCCGCGCTCGCAGCGCCGCGCGATACGCCGCGATCGCGTCGCGATCGCGGCCTTCGCCTTGCAGCTCCTCGCCGCGCCGTGCCTGCGCCGTCGCGAGCAGCGCCTCGAGCCGCGGCGACGGCTTTTCCCTCGCAGCCGCCGCGAGGCCGGCCTGCGCCTCGCGGATCGCGTCGTCGGTCCAGCCGCGTTCGAGCAGTGCGCGGGTGAGATGCTGGCGCAGCACGGGATCGCGCCGATCGAGCCGCACGGCCTCGCGATAGTTCCAGATCGCCTCGTCGCGCAGTCCGCGGGCCCACAACGCTTCGGCGAGGCCGGCGCGCGTCGCGGGCCAGCGCGGGTTGATGCGCAGCGCCTCGCCGAAATGGCGCATGGCGCCCTCGGTGTCGCCGGCCGCGAGACGCGCGCGGCCGACCTTCTCGTGTGCGAGATAGTTCTCGTCCGTCACGGCGAGCGCATGCGTGAACAGCGTCTCGGTGTCGCGCCACACCTCGATCTGCGCGCGCGCGACGACGCCCAGCGCGATCGTTGCGGCGGCCGTCGCCGTCGCGAACGCCGCGCGCCCGGTACGCGAGCGGCCGAGCCACGCCCACGCCTCGAACGTCACGGCGATCTGCAGGCCGATCAACGGCAGGTAGGCGTAGCGATCCGCGCGCGCCTGCATGCCCGCCTGCACGAGGCCGATCATCGGCACCAGCGTGCCGAGGAACCACAGCCAGCCGACGATCCACCACGGGCGCCGGCCTGCGAGCAGGAGCGCGGCGAGCGTCGCGGCCGCGAGTCCGAAGCTCGCCCGGCCGATCGCGTCGGCGGGCGGCAGCACCAGCGGATGCGGATAGAACGCGGCGAGGCCGGTCGGCCAGAAGGCCTTCTCGAGATACCAGACGTAGGACATCACGGCGTTGGCGGCGCGCACGTCGAGCGGGATGCCGGCGAGCGACGAAACCGCGCCGCCTTCGCGCTGCGCGATCGCCGTCATCCACGCCGTGGCCGCTGCGATCGCGAAGAACGGGATCTTCTCGGCGACCGCACGCACGCGGGCGCGTCCGCTGCCGAGACGCCCGAGCGGCCAGAAGTCGAGCAGCAGCAGCACGAAGGGCAGCGTCACGCCGGTGCTCTTCGAGAGCAGGCCGAGCACGAGCGCGACGAGCGTCGCGGCCCAGCGCGCGGCGCTCGGCCGGCGGCCATACGCGAGCCACGCGCCGACCGTCGCGACGAAGAAGAAGCCCGAGAGGACGTCCTTCCGCTCGCTCACCCAGGCCACCGACTCGACGCGCAGCGGATGCACCGCGAACACGAGCGCGACGCAGAGGGCCGCCATTCGCGCGGCGCCCGCGCGCACGAGCACGTGACCGAGCAGCGCGGCGGTCGCGGCGTGCCACAGCACGTTCACGACGTGATGCGCTCCCGCGCCCTCGCCCGCGACGGCGCGATCGAGCGCATACGAGAGCCACGTCAGCGGGATCCAGTTGGCGAACCACGGCTCGAAGGCCATGCGGATGCCTTCGAGCGAGAGTCCGTGCGCGAGGATCGGATTCTCGACGACCGAATGGCCGTCGTCCCAGTCGACGAACGGAAACTCGCGGACGGGCGCGTAGAGGACGAGGGCGACGGCGAAGGGCAGGGCGACGACCGCGAGCGCGGCGGCGGTCGGCCCGAAGCGTCGGCGGTCTCCGGACACGCGCCCACGATAGCCTGCGCGCACCGCACCGCTTCCGGTCGGCGAGGCGCGAAGCTACGTTGCACCTTCCTCTCCCCCCGCTCGCCGCTGGACCCGACGGAGATGCGTCGCCCGTGCTCGAAAGCAGCATTCTCGAAGGACTGAACCCGGAACAGCGCCGCGCCGTCGAGATCACCGAGGGTCCGCTCCTCGTGCTCGCGGGCGCCGGATCGGGCAAGACGCGCGTGCTCGTGCACCGCATCGCCTATCTCGTCGGCGTCTGCGGCATTCCGCCCGAACAGATCCTCGCGGTCACGTTCACGAACAAGGCCGCCGGCGAGATGCGCGAACGCGTCGAGAAGCTGCTCGGTCCGGACGCGCACGGGCTGTGGGTCACGACGTTCCACTCGGCGTGCGTGCGCATCCTGCGCCGCGACGCCGGACATCTCGGCTTCTCGCGCGGCTTCGCGATCTACGACGAGGACGATTCGCTCTCGCTGGTCAAGGAGGCGCTGCGCCGTCACGGCAAGGATCCGAAGGTCGAGGACCCGCGCCGCCTGCGCTGGCGCATCGATCAGTGGAAGAACAAGGGCTGGCTGCCGGCGCGCGCCGCGGAGGCCGCGCACGACCTCGAATCCGAAGAGGCCGCCGACCTCTACGCGACCTACCAGCGCCTGCTCGTCGAGTCGAACGCGCTCGACTTCGGCGATCTGATCCTGCAGACGACGCAGCTCTTCGAGCGCTTCCCCGAAGTGCTGGCGCACTACCGGCGCCGCTGGAACTACGTGCTCGTCGACGAGTACCAGGACACCAACCGCGTGCAGTACGAGCTGGTCCGGCAGCTCGTCTCCGAACACACGAACATCTGTGTCGTGGGAGATCCCAACCAATCGATCTACGCCTGGCGCGGCGCGAACGTGCGCAACATCATGGACTTCGAGCGCGAGTACCCGGACACGCAGGTCGTCAAGCTGGAGCGCAACTACCGCTCGACGCGCGCGATCCTCGAAGGCGCGTCGCAGGTCGTGGCGAACAACGAGACCTCCGGCGATCTGCGGCTGCAGGCGCAGCGCGAGGGCGGCGAGAAGATCCGCTTCTTCGAGGCCGCCGACGACCGCGAAGAGGCGGCGTTCGTCGTGCGCCAGATCCTCGCGACGATCCGCCGCGAGGCGAGGTCGCCGCGCGACTTCGCGATCTTCTACCGCACCAACGCACAGTCGCGTTCCTTCGAAGACGAGATGCTCCGCTACGACGTGCCGTACACGATCGTCGGCGGCATGCGCTTCTACGAGCGCGCCGAAGTGAAGGACGCACTCGCGTACCTGCGCGTCGCGCTGAATCCCGCCGACGCCGCGGCGCTGCGGCGTATCGTCAACGCGCCGCCGCGCGGGATCGGCAAGACCACGCTCGAGCGCGCCGATCTGCTCGCCCAGCAGCACGGCGTCACGCTGCTGGAGGGCCTGCACCGCTTCGCCGCCAGCGGCGAGGCGGGCCGCGCGACCAACCCGATCCGCGAGTTCTCGATGCTGATCGACGACCTCGCCCGCGAGGTCCGCACGCGCACGCCGTCCGACGCGATCGCGCACGTGCTGCAGCGCACCGGCTACCTGAAGCAGCTCGAAGCCGACGGCACGCCCGAGGCCGAGGCGCGGCTCGAGAACCTGCGCGAACTCGTGTCTGCGGCCGAGGACTTCAGCGTCGAGAGCGCCGATCCCGACTCCGAGCCGCGCACCGCCACCGAGCTCTTCCTCGACCAGGTCGCGCTGGTGTCGGACGTCGACGGCTGGGACCGGCGCGCCGAGCGCGTGTCGCTGATGACGGTGCACTCGGCCAAGGGACTCGAGTTCCCGTTCGTCTACGTCGTCGGCCTCGAGGAGGGCATCTTCCCGCACGCGGCGTCGTCGCGCGACGCGGCGGGACTCGAGGAGGAGCGGCGGCTCTTCTACGTCGCGATGACGCGCGCGATGGAGCGTCTGACGCTGGCGTGCGCGCGCGAACGGCGCCGCTATGGCTCGCGCACCTTCGGCGTGCCGTCGCGTTTCCTGCGCGAGATCCCCGAGTCGCTGATCGAGGGCTCGCTGCCGCGCGAGCAGCGCGGCGCGCCGGCCGGCGAGGCTTCGCTCGACTACGAGCACGCGCAGACCGAGTACGACGAGACCGGCAGCGAGATTCCCAAGGGCATGCGCGTGCGGCATGCGGTGTTCGGGATCGGGACGGTGCTCGACGTGCAGGGTCGCGGGCCGGCGCAGAAGCTGCGCATCCGCTTCGACCGCGTGGGCGTGAAGACGCTGCTGCTGCGCTTCGCGAACCTGGAGCCTGCGTGACGTCGATCTTCGAGGCGGCGCGGCACGGGCGCGCGCTCGCGCATGCGCTCGACGCCTTCGCGGTCGTGCCGCTGCTGCGCACGGGTCTGCGCCTCGGACTCTTCGAGGCGTTGCGCACCCCGCAGAGCGCGGCGGCGCTCGCGGATCGTCTCGGGCTCGAAGCCGATCTGGTGTCGGCCTGGGCGCGCAATCTCCACGCGCAAGGATGGCTGCAGAAGAAGGGCGACGCCTACCGGCTCGCGCCCGCCACGAATTGGCTGGTGGACGCGCCCGAAGCGCCGTCGCTGCACGCGCTGCTCGATCACGCCGTCGACACCATGGCGGCGCGGCTCGGCGCGCTGCCGGAGTTGCTGAAGGGCGCCGAACGACCGTCGTTCGGCAGCGTGGAAGAGGCGCATCGCATGGCGGCGATCACGCGGCTCGTCGAGCCGCGCGCGCTGCGCGTGCTCGAACAGATTCCCGGCGTACGCCATCCGCAGCGCGTGCTCGACATCGGCTGCGGCCGCGGCGACTACCTCGCGGGGCTGCTGAAGCGCTATCGCGACGCGATGGGCGTCGGCATCGAGATCGAGCCCGTGGTCGCCGAGGAAGCGCGCCGCCGCCTCGCGGAAGCCGACGTCACGCGCCGCGCCGAAGTAAGGGTCGGCGACTTCCGCACCATGGAGCTGCCGCGCGGCACCTTCGACCTGATCCTGCTCAACCACAACCTCCACTACTTCGCGCCGGGCGAACGCGTCGCGCTGCTGCGGCGCGCGAAGAGCCGGCTCGTCGAGACGGGTGTGATCGCGGTGCAGACGCTCGTGTTGACCGAGGGCATCCTGCCGTCGCTCTTCGGGCTGCAGGCCGGCGCGGCGCTCTTCGATCTCGTGTTGCGCACGCAGCGCAACCTCCACGGACTGCCCGAGGCCGCAGACGTGCACCAGGCGCTCGCCGACGCCGGCTTCGGCACGACGGGCGAAGTCGCGGTCGTGCCGGGCGGCGCGGTCCGCTTCATCTGGGGCACCAGCGCGCGCGTGGCCGATGCGAAGGACGGTGCCTAGACTGCGCCCCCCTCCTTCCGGGACGGCAACACCGATCATGTCCACCAGGCCCGCGAGCAAGCCGAAGCGACCCGAGTTCTCTTCCGGACCCTGCGCGAAGCGACCGGGCTGGTCGCTCGCGGCGCTCGAAGGCGCGCTGCTCGGCCGCTCGCATCGCGCCAAGGCGCCGAAGCGGCGCCTCCAGGCGGTGATCGAGAAGAGCCGGGCGATCCTCGGCATGCCCGCGGAGTGGAAGCTCGCGATCGTGCCCGCGTCCGACACCGGCGCGATCGAGATGGCGATGTGGTCGCTGCTCGGCGAGCGGCCGGTGGACGTGCTCGCGTGGGAGAGCTTCGGTCAGGAGTGGGTCGTCGACGCGACGAAGCAGCTGAAGCTCGAAGCGCGCGTGCTCGACGCTCCCTACGGAGACTTGCCCGATCTCGCGCAGGTGGACTTCGCGCGCGACGTCGTCTTCCCCTGGAACGGCACCACGGCCGGCGTGCGCGTGCCGAACGGCGACTGGATCCCGGACGATCGCGCCGGTCTCGTGCTCTGCGATGCGACCTCGGCGGTCTTCGCGATGGACGTCGCGTGGCCGAAGCTCGACGTCGTCACGTGGTCCTGGCAGAAGGTGCTCGGCGGCGAGGCCGCGCACGGCATGCTCGGGCTCTCGCCGCGCGCCGTCGCGCGCCTCGAGTCGT
>JALOQG010000193.1 GCA_025453505.1 Myxococcota bacterium
TCGCGCGCGGCGTCAGCTCGGCGCCGCCGTCGCGATCGCGCAGGTAGCCCGCGCGTTCGAGCGAAGAGCGCAGGTCGCGGATCATCACGATCGACTGCAGAGCGCCCTCCGAAAGCAGTTCCGCGAGCCGCTCGGGATCGATCGACTCGAAGTTCCCCGACGCGAGATCCCGCGCCAGCCTCTCGAGCGCCTCGATCTGCTGGCGGATCTGCTGGGCGGTCTCGTAGTCGGCCGCCGTCGGGCCCCGGAAGCGGTCGCCGCGCTCGCGCAGGAACGACTCGAGCGCGCGCAATCGATCGAGTTCCTCGAGCAGCGCGCGGAACTCCTCGCCCGCGGCGGCGTCCGCGAATTCCCAGTCGCGGAATCGCTCGATCGCGTCGGAAAGCGTCCCGCGCCCTGCGTCCTCGCGCCGCTGCTGGAACTCGTTCATGCGCTGCGACTCCCAGCCGTGTCGCTCGCGCTGCGCCGTCTGTTCGCGCGCCAGGATCTCGTCGAGGCGGCGGCGCAACGCGTCGGTGGCGCCGTCCATGCGGTGCTGGCGCTCGAGCTCCCGGATCTGGTCGCGCAGCTCCTGCAGCAGCTCGTCGAGCCCCATCACGCGCATGTCGAGACCGGCCATCTCGAAGCCGGCGCGCTGCATCCAGGCGAGCGCCTCCTCGGCCGTGAGCCCTTCCATGAGCAGGTCCGAGAGCGCATCGAGCGTCTGCTCGACATCGAGGGAGAACGGCGTCTGCGAGCCGTCCCAACGGCTGTATCGCCAGCGCTTCATGGGTCAGCGTCGCGCATAGCGGGCGCTGCCGGCGTCGGAAACGTCCTTGTTGAGTCGGTTCGCGAGGTGCAGGCCCTCGAGCACGAACTCGATCGCGGACGCGAGGCGCGGCGCGGAGTCACCGCCGGCGAGCGCGGCGGCGGCTTCACGCAGGCCGGCGATCGCGTCGAGCCCTTCGAGGTACTCGTCCGACGGCATCGCCGCGGAGACCTCCACCTTCCAGCCCTGCTCGAATGCCTCGATCACGCTCGCGATCCCTTCCATCGGGAGCAGCGCGTCGAAGACCTGGCGGGTCGCGCGCTTCACCAGCTCCTCGACGACCTCCGCGGGCGTACGCTCCTGGCCCGCGTACTCGAGTTCGAGCTTGCCGCCCGTCGAGACCGCCAGCGCGGCGAGGTCCGAGATGCGCGGCACGGCCTCACTCTCGCCCGTGCGCAGCGCACGCCGCACCGCGTTGGCGGCCAGCGTCTCGTAGTTCGCGATCGACATGCGCACCGACACGCCCGAACTCTGCGAGACGTCGGCGCTCTGGCGCGCCTGCAGCGTGATCTCGGCGATCAGCTCCTGCAGGAATCGCGGCACGTGCACGGCGACGCCGTCGATGCGCGGCAGCTTCGCCTCCTGCAGCACGACGGCCAGCTCGAGTTCGCGGGTCGGCGGATAGTGCGTGCGCACCTGCGCCGCATAGCGATCCTTGAGCGGCGTGATGATGCGACCGCGGCTGGTGTAGTCCTCGGGGTTCGCACTCGCGACCACCAGCACGTCGAGCGGCAGCCGCACGCGATACCCCTTCACCTGCACGTCGCGTTCCTGCATCACGTTGAAGAGGCCCACCTGCACCTTCTCCGTCAGGTCCGGCAGCTCGTTGATGCAGAAGATCCCGCGGTTGGTGCGCGGCAGCAGGCCGAAGTGGATCGTCAGCTCGTCGCCGAGCGAACGCCCCGCCGCGACCTTCACCGGGTCGACGTCGCCGATCAGGTCCGCGATCGAGACGTCGGGCGTGGCGAGCTTCTCGACGTAGCGGTCGTCGCGGTGCACCCAGGCGATCGGCGTCTCGTCGCCGCGTTCGGCGACGAGCGCGCGCGCATGCGCCGACACCGGCGCGAAGGGATCGTCGAGGATCTCCGATCCGGCGACGATCGGCAGCCACTCGTCGAGCAGCGACACGAGCTGGCGGATCATGCGCGTCTTCGCCTGGCCGCGTTCGCCGAGGAAGATCAGGTCGTGGCCGCACAGGATCGCGTTCTCGACGGCCGGCACGACGCTGTCGTCGTAGCCGAGAATGCCCGCGAAGAGCGGCTGGCCGGCACGGATGCGCGCGAGCAGATTCGCGCGCAACTCCTCGCGCAGCGTGCGCGGGACGATCCCGGCGGCGCGCAGCGCGCCGAGCGTTCGAGGAGCCGGCGGATTCGAGGCCATGCGTGTCCCCTCGTTTCAGCGGCGTCGCGACGGCTTCGCGCCCTCGGTCAGCAGCTCGATGCGGCGCTGGATGATCTCGAGCCGCCCATTGTCGTCCACTTTGAGGCCGGGCGGGGGATCCTGTGCGGCGATCGCGGCGCGCGTGGCCTCGAGCCGCTCGGCGGGCGCGGGATGGCTCGAGAGGAATGCGGGGGCGCGCGGCCCGCCGTCGGCGATCAGCGTTTCGAAGAAGCTCGGCAGGCCGCTCGGGTCGTAGCCCGCCGCCGGCAGCGCCCCGACGGCGAAGTCGTCCGCCTCGCGCTCGGCGTCGCGCCCGAAGCTGTTCAGGACGGCCGAGAAACCGACGCCGGTCGCGAGATTCGTGGCGCCCGCCGCGACGCCACCGCCGAGGATCCCGGCGCCGATCACCGCGGCCTGGCGCCCGACGCTCGCGGCGCGCTGCTTCTCGTAGTTCTGCGCGATGTGCCGCTTCGTGACGTGACCGATCTCGTGCGCGACGACGCCCGCCAGTTCGGCGACGTTGCGCACGCGCAGGATCGTGCCGGTGTGGATGTAGATGTGTCCGGCCGGCGCCGCGAACGCGTTGACTTCCCCGTTCTCGACCACGTAGAAGCGGTACTCGAACGGCTGCGGTCCGAGCGTGCGCAACACGTCCGTGCCGATCTTGGTGACGTACGCCGTCACCACGTCGTCGTTCAGGAACCGGTACTCGCGCCGGATCTCGCGCTCGAACTTCTCGCCGAGATCCTGCTCGTCCGAGACCGACAAAGTCCCGCAGGCGACGAGGCAGAGCAGGAGCCCGCACGCAGCGCGGGGCTTCACGCAAGCATCTCGGCCACGTCGAAGGAGCCGACCTTGCGGAGGGTCTCGGTGACGTGCTTGATGATGGAGAGCGCGGAGCTGTCGATCGAGTCGTTGTCGACGATCGGAATGTCGTGGCGGTCGGCGAGCTCGAGAAAATGGTCCTGGATGCGGAGGATCGCGTCGAAGTGCTCGATGTAGCGGTGCTCGGGCCGCTGGCTGGCGGCACGTGCGCGCGACTCGAAGCGCGCGCGGAACGCCTTCTCGTCGAGCGTCGCGACGACGAGGAAGATCACGTGCGCCGTGTCCGCGTATCCCGAGAGATCGAGCAGGCCCGGCACGATCGAGACGCCGTCGAGGATCTGGCTCGCGTTCTCCGCGACGGCGCGGTCGAGCATCGCCCGCACGCCGACCGACACGATCGAGGCCTGCGCGAGGAAGCCGTCGATCACGCCGTCGTCGGGTTGGCCGACCACCTGGTGCGCGTCGTACGAGGAGGCGTGGATCGCCGGCACCAGATCCGCGGAGAGCATCAGGCGCATGATCTGCCGGATCGCGTCCGTGGACATGACGCGGTGGATGCCGAGGCGATGGCCGACCTCGAGCGCGAGCGACGTCTTGCCCGAGCCGGTGGCGCCGCCGAGCAGCAGGATCACGGGACGGTCCGGATCCTGGAAGCGCCGCCACACCAGATAGCGTTCCGCCGCACGCTGACCGAAACGCCGCTCGAGCGTCTGGAACGCGAGCCGCCGCAGCTCGCGACGATCCACGTCGCGCACGCCGCGCAGCAGCAGCTGGCTCTCGATCTCGCGCGCGACGTCGAACGCGTCGTTCGGCTCGATCGCGGCGGCGAGCAGCGACTGCGACAGGAAACCCTTGGAGAACGGCGCCGGGCCGGTCGGCGAGAGGATGCGGACCGAGGGTCCGATCGGCGGGCCGGCGGCCTCTTCGGGCAGGGAGCGCTCGCGCAGGACGTCCTGCACGGTCTGCCACAGATCCTCCACGGTGACGGAGCGGCGACCGCGCAAACGCTCGCGGACGGCGTTGGCGCTGGCGTAGGCGTCGTCGAAGGCGAGCCCGTGCGCCATCAGCGAGTGCACCAGGATCCCGCGCATGAACGGGCGCCGCACCGAGTCGTACTCGATGTAGATGCGCTCGCGACCGGCGCCGGCTCCCGCTTCGCTGCGGCGCGCCTGGGGCTTCATGGGGCCAGCCTACCGCAGCCGGCGGGGAGCCGGCACGACACCCGATCTGCACAAAACCGGATGGTTCTGGTTAACTTCGAGTGGCCGCGCTGGATACGGTGGTACCGAACGGACGCTATGGGGGGTGGATCGTCCGTGACCGTCCTGCCGCGCAGACCTGTTCTGGATTCCGTCGCGGACTCTGCTCCGGCTTCGCCGGTCGCCGAATCCGGGGATGCGGCGACGCCCATCGCCGATTCCGTTCGCGCGCAGCGCTGCTTCCGATCGGGTCAGGTCGTCCGGATCCTCGGGGTCTCCCGCCGCCAGCTCCAGTACTGGGCGGAGACCGGCCTCGTCGTGCCGTCGGCACGCACCAACGGGGGTCACCACCGCTACACGTTCGAGGACCTCGTGGCCCTGCGGGCCGCGAAGCAACTGATCGACGCCGGAGTTTCGGTCCAGCGCATCCGCCGCAGCATCGGTTCGCTGCGGCGCATGCTCCCCGAGATCGGCCGGCCGCTCTCCGAACTGGTTCTCGTCGCGACCGGCGATCTCGTGCTCGTGCTGCACGAAGGCACCGCGTTCGAAGCCATCTCCGGACAGGAGTGGATCTTCGCGGTGTCGCACCTCGAGCGGGAAGTCCAGGAGCGACTCGGAACGGCGAAGAGGGCTGGCCGGCGGATGCGTCGCCCCGAGGAGGCGCGTTCGGGATCGTGACCGGCCGACCGGCGCAACGCAGGCGTCCGCAGCCTGGAGTCGGAGGCATCGCATGACCCGTCGCAACGAATCGATGCGCACCATCGCGATCGTCAACCAGAAGGGCGGCTGCGCGAAGACCACCACGGCGGTGAACCTCGCCGGATGCCTCGCGCACGACGGCGCGAGCGTGCTGGTGATCGACCTCGACCCGCAGGCCCACGCGAGTCTCGCGCTCGGGGTCGATCCCGAATCACTCGACGAGAACCTCTACGAGGTGCTGGCCGACGAGGGCGGCGCGGAGCGGCTCGCGGAGGTCGTCGTTCCGGCCGGTGAGCGGCTCCACGTGGCGCCCTCCGGCATCGTGCTCTCGGCGCTCGAACAGAAGCTCGCCCAGGACCGGGCCGACTCGCGCACGACGCGGCTCGCGCGCGCACTCGACGCGCTCGTCGAGCCCTACGACTACGCGATCATCGACTGCCCCCCCAACGTCGGTCTGCTCACCTTCAACGCCCTGCGTGCGGCGCAGGAGGTGATCGTGCCGGTCGAGGCGAGCCACTTCGCGATGCACGGCGTGCAGAAGCTGCTCGAGACGATCACGCTGCTCTCGGAGCGCCTCGGCATCGCGCCCGAGATCCGCATCCTGCCCACGCTCTACGACGGGCGTACGCGCTTCGCGCGCGAGACGCTCGCGGAGATGCGCGAGCGCTTCGGCGATGCGTGCTTCGACACCGTGATCCGCAACAGCATCAAGCTGCGCGAAGCGGCGCGGCGCGGGCTGCCGGTGGTGCTCGTGGCGCCGTCCTCGAACGGGGCGGCGGACCACGCGGCGCTCGCCGCCGAAGTCGCCGCGCGCGCACCGGTCCGCCTCGAAGCCGCACCGGTCGCCGAGCCGCGCGAGATCGTGGTCGAGTTCCGCGACGCCGGCGCCAACGACGTGCGCATCGTCGAGTTCCGCGACGCCGGCGCGAACGACGTGCGCATCGCCGGGGACTTCAACGGCTGGGTGCCGGACCGGGGCGTCGTGTCGTCGACGCGGCAGGAAGACGGCGCGCGCGTGTGGCGCAAGGTCCTGCACCTCCAGCCGGGGACCTATGCATATCGCTACGTCGTGGACGGCGAGTGGCGCGAGGACCCGACCAACCCCGAGCGCGTGCCCACGCCGGCGGGTCCCCGGAACTCGCTGCTCGTGGTGCGATAGAGAACGGAGCACCGCCTGGCGCGCGATCTCGGCCACGTCCTGCACTTGTTCGCCCCGGAGCTGGCTGCTCCGGGTGATGCGGGAGTTTCCCCTGCTGCGGACGGCGCGCCGCCGCTGATCGGAGTTCCGCTCGCACGACCGGATGCGGTCCGCGCGGCGCTGCTCGAGAACGTCGCGGTGGAGGCCGGCCGGCAGGGCGCGCGCGTCACGGTGCTCGCGCCCGGCGCTCTGCTCGGAGCCGCGGGCACGGCGTCACCGTTCGGCGTCGAGTCGCACCGCATCGACGCCGGCCCCGCGGCCCTGGTGAGCGGCGCCGAAGAGGCCCTGCGTCGCGCGCCGCGGCGCGACCCCTCGCTCGTGTTCGCCGCGTATCCGGCGAGTTGGCTGCAGAAGGGCGCGGACGTCGCAGCGCTGCTGCGCTGGTCGCTGGTCTTCGTACGCCCCGATGCGGCGTCGTTGCACGAGGCAGCGGGCGTGATCGAGTCGATCGCCGCACAGGCCCCGGGCGCGCGCCTCGGCGTCAGCGTCTACGGCGTCCGCTCGCTCGTCGAGGCGCGCGACTGCTTCGAACACCTCGCACTCGGAGTCGAGCGCCGGTTCGGCTGCGCACTCGTGAGCTACGGGGTGCTCGTGGACGACGTGCACGTCTCGCGCTCGATCGTCACCGGTCGCCCCGTCGGACTCAGCAACCCGCACACGCCGTCCGCTCGCGCCTTCGCAGACGTCGCACGACTGCTGCTGGGCGATGTCTGATCGCGAGGAAGCGCGGCGCGCGCTGCGCGGCGCGCTCGCAGCGCAGCTCGCACGCGCCGGAACGCCGCTGAACGTGATCGCCGAGG
>JALOQG010000194.1 GCA_025453505.1 Myxococcota bacterium
CGACGTCGCGTACCGCCGCATTTCCGCGGCGCGGCGTGCGCGCCTCCACCGGCGGATCGGCGAACGTGCGGAAGCGGCCTTCGGCGCACGCGCCGCGGAGATCGCGACCGAACTCGCGCTGCACTTCGAAGCGGGTCGCGACCCCGATCGCGCCGCACGCCATCTGGAAATGGCCGCGGCCAATGCGCTGCGCCGCAGCGCGGCCGCCGAAGCCGTAGGTCTACTCAGACAGGGGATCGACCAGCTTTCGCTGCTTCCCGACACGCAGGAGAGACGCCGACGCGAACTCTCGATGCAGAGCACGCTCGGCGCGGCGCTGACCCTCACCGAAGGCTACATCGCGGCGGCGGTCGAGCGCGCCTACGCCCGCGCCTGGGAGCTGTGCCAGGAGTCGGAGGATCTCTCGCAACTGCTGCCGGTCGCGGGACTGTGTCGCCACGCGGTCGTGAAAGGCGAACACCGCAAGGGCAAGGAGCTCGCGGAGCGCATGCTCCGGCTGACGGAGGTCGTACAGGACCGGCGGCTCTTCATGTACGCCCACGGCATGCTCGGCTACGTGCTCTTCTGGTGCGGCGACTTCGCCGAAGCGCGGGACCACCTGCAGCAGAGCCGCGACCTCTACGACTTCGAGCAGGATCGCTTCCTGCCGTTCGTCTACGGCGACGATTCGAACGTCGCGGCGCTCGCGTTCCTCGCCTTCATCGCCTGGCTCGAGGGACACCCGGAGGAGTCGCTCGCGCTGAGCCGAGAATCGCTCGCGCTGGCCCGACGGCTCGACCACCCGCCGGTACTCACGTTGGCGCTGATGTTCGCCGCCCAGTTGCGACGCTTGCGCGGCGAGGCCGAGGCGACCGAGGAGCTGGCCGTCGAGTCGCTCGCGCTCGCCGACGCGCACGGGCTCTCCTTGTTCGCCGCGGTGGACGGCATGCTGTGCGGCTGGGCGCAGGTCGAGCAGGGGCGTTTCGACGCGGGGATCGCGGGACTCCACCGTTCGCTCGACGCGTATCGAGCCATCGGCGCCGACTCGGGTCTGCCCCAGTACTTCGCCTTGCTGGCAGAGGGATACGCGCGGGCCGGGCAGCGAGCGGAGGCTCTCGAGGCGGTTCGACAGGCGCTCGAGGTCATGGAGCGGACCGACGAGCGCTGGTGGGAGGCGGACCTGCACCGCTTGCACGGAGAACTGCTGCGCGCCTCGCCGAGCAGCGATGCGGACGTCGAGGCGTGCTTTCAGCGCGCGATCGGCGTCGCTCGCGAACGGCGCGCGCGAACGCTCGAGCTGCGGGCGACGACGAGCCTCGCGCGCCTGTGGCGCGACCAGGGCCGGACGGCGGAGGCCCGCCACATCCTGGCGTCGATCTGCGGCGCGTTCGGCGCAGGCTCGCGCACCCGCGATGTGGAGGACGCCGTCGCGCTGCTCGCACAACTCTCGACGGCGGCCTCCGGCGCGCCCGAAGCCTCCTGATCGGACGACGCATCCAGCTGGCTGCTAGTCGCCCGCCGGTGCCGTCCTCTGCAACGACTTCAGATACTCGATCATCACCATCACCTCGCCGCGCGCGACTTCGTCTTCGGTGGTGCCTTCGGCGAGGGGCGTGCCGAGCCAGCGGCCCCAGATGGGCATCTCGCGGGTGCCGTGGGCCGCGGGTACGAGGCGCCCGTCGACGTAACCCGCGATCTCGGCGTCGGGGAAGGTGCCGCCGCGGCGTGCGGCGATGAGCGTCAGGTCGGAGGGCTGCGTCCGCAGGATGCCGGCGAAGGCGCCGTCGCCGCGGCCCGTGCGCGCGTGACAGACCGCGCAATGGCGCACGTAGAGACTCTCGCCGGAGGCCGCGAGGAGCGACGGCGCCGCGGGCGGCTCTTCGGCCGCCGCGGATCGCGTGAACGCCGTCGCGAGCAGCAGGAGCGCCGCGCCGATTCGGGCACCGCTCGAGATCGGGATCCGCCACCCGTTGCGTCGCGTGTGTCTCATGACCGGACGATGCCGCAGGCGCGTGCAAGCCGGAAGTGTCCGCAAGAATGGGATTCGCGAAGCGGAACTTTAGAATGGCCCGGCCCGGTCTCTGGGAGGACGCGTGACGTCGAGAGAAGCAGCGAACCGGATCGAGCAGCGCACGCTGCTGGTGTCTCTCGTGGCCGTGGCGGGGATCGCCGCGGGCAGCCTGGCGTACGGCCTGTGGATCGAGTCCGAGGTGGTGCTGCTCAACGGCGTCTTCTCGCTCGTCAGCCTGATCGGCTCCGTGCTCTATCTGGTGGCGGCGCGGCTCGTGGCGCGCCATGCCGACCAGCGCTTCCCGTACGGCTACGCGCACGTCGAGCCGCTCGTGAACGTCGCGAACGCGCTGACCGTGCTGGTGATCTGCATCTACGCGTTCCTGAACGGCATCGAAGGCGTTCGTTCCGGCGGCGAGATCGTGGACGCCGCCGACGTGATCTGGTTCGGCGCGATCACGGGCGTGGCATGCGCGGGGATCGGCGGCTACGAGATGCGCATGGCGCGTCGCGTCGGCTCGGAGCTGCTGCGCAACGACGCGCGCGAATGGCTGATCGACGCCGCCTTCAGCGTGGTGACGCTCGCCGGCTTCGCCGTCGTGTTCTTCCTCGAGGAGCCGCAGCGGAGTCTGTGGTCGCGCTACGCGGACAGCGTCCTCGTGGCGGCGCTCGCCCTGCTCTTCGTCCCGATTCCGTACGGCATCCTGCGCCGCAACGTCCGCGAGATCCTGCACATGCGCAGCGAAGACGAGGCGATCGTCGCCCGCGTGGAGACCGCGATGCGCGCGGTCCGCGCCGAGCACGACGTGGTGTCCCACACGACGCACGTCGCCAAGGTCGGACGCTCGCACCTGATCGAGATCAACGTCGTCGTCGGTCCGCGCTTCACCGCCCAGACGATCGCGGCGCAGGACGTCCTGCGCGCCCGCATCTGGTCGGCGGTCGACCAGCCGATCGACACGGCCTGGCTGACGATCCTCTTCACCGCCGATCCGCGCTGGGCGTGAGCGCGGCGCGGACTTGCATTCCGGCCGCGATCGTGGCTCCGTGGAGCCGTCCGAACCTCGACTCCAAACCGACCCCAAAGGAGGGAACGATGATTCCCAGACGCCTCGCTCTCGGCATGGCGGCCGCCCTGCTCTTCACGAATGCGACCGTATCGGCGCAGGGCGGCGGTCAGATGCAGGAGCTCGCGAAAAAGAGACCCGAGCAGCGCGCGAAGATCCAGACGCTGGTCATGAAGGAGAAGCTCTCGCTCACCGAGCAGCAGCTCCCCACCGTCGAGAAGATCAACCTCGACACGGCCACCGCGATGCAGCCCGTGCTCGAGAGCAGCGAGGGTCCGCTGATCAAGATGCGCGAGGCGAGGTCGATCGAATCACAGCGAGACGCCTCGCTCCAGAAGGTGCTCGAGCCGGCGCAGTACCAGCAGTGGCTCGCCCAGAAAGAGACGATGCGCCAGAAGGCCGAGCAGAAGCTGATGGAGAAGCGCGCGGGCGGCAGCTAGCGCGCGGCCTTCGTGTCCTCCCGTACCGGCGATCTGGTCCGGCTCGTCCGCGACGTTCCCGGCGCTCCGCGCATCTTCTTGCGCCAGGAGTACGATCGATTCGGCGGGCGTCTGCTCGCGCTCGCGGGCCGGTACCGCCGGCGTTGGCTCGGACGCACGCGCCTGATCGCAGTGGTCGGTTCGCTCGGCAAGACGACGACCACGCGCATGCTGCGAGCGGCGCTCGCGTGTCCGGACCGCGGCTTCTCGTACAGCAACTACGGCGCGAGCCTCGCGGAGAATCTGCTGCGCGTGCGCCCGCGCGATGCGCACGCGGTGCTCGAAGTCGGCCTGTCGGGGCCGGGACCGATGGGGACCTACGCGCGCAGGATCCAGCCGGATCTCGTCGTGGTCACGTCGATCGCGAGCGATCACCACCGCTCCTTTCCGACGCTGCTCGACACGCGCGCGGAGAAGGTGAAGATGATCCGCGGCCTCGGCCCCGATCGCGTCGCGCTTCTGAACGGCGACGATCCGAACGTACGCTGGATGGCGTCGCAGACGCGGG
Organism: Myxococcota bacterium; assembly: GCA_025453505.1. Taxonomy (GTDB): domain Bacteria; phylum Myxococcota_A; class UBA9160; order UBA9160; family PR03; genus PR03. Next base: position 4,044 of record JALOQG010000194.1, read on the forward strand.
CGCGCGTGGTGACCTTCGGCCTCGCGCCCGGGAACGACGTGCGTGCCACCGGGCTGCGCCCGCGCGACGGCGGCAGCGAGTTCGAGGTGTGCGGACTCGGGGAGCCGAGGACCGTACGGACGCTGCTGTTCGGCGATCACAACGCGCACGCGGCTCTCGCCGCGCTCACGGCGGCCTCGATCGAAGGCGTCGACCTCGGCGGCGCGATCGCGCGAATCGCGGATGTCGCGCCGGAAGCGTCGCGCCTCGAGACCCTCGCGCTCGCGAACGGCGTGACGCTCGTGGACGACAGCTACAAGGCGTCGCTCGAATCCGTGTTCGCCGCGCTCGACGCATTCGCGGGGCTGTGCGCCACGCGCAAGCTGGTGGTGCTCGGACCCGTCGAGGATCCGCCGGGGCCGGCGGGCGACGTGCACCGGGAAGTCGGCCGCAGGATCGGGCGCTTCGCGGATCTCGTGGTGTGCATCGGAGAGCGGATGACCGCCGTCCGCGCTGGCGCGGTGGAGAGCGGTCTGCTGCACGGGGCCGTGCATCTCGTCGGGCCACGGCTGGAGGACGCGCTCGTCGTGCTCCGCGCGGCGCTGCGCCCGGGCGACGCCGTCCTGATCAAGGGACGCGGTCCGCAGCGCTTCCGGCGCATCGTGTTGCATTTGCAGGACCGGCCCGTCGGCTGCCGGGTGTCGCAATGCAAGGTGAAGGTCCCGAGCTGCGACGTCTGTCCGCTGCTCGACGCTCCCCCGCACGTCTTCCGGAACCACTTCGTCGCGCGCTCGGTGCGCGCGTAGAGATCCGCGCCCCTCACGAGACGCAGCGCGGGAGCGTCCGATCTGCCAAGGTCCGCCCACCTTGGACCCCACCGCGCCGGAGTTCTGGCTGCTCGCCGCGATCGTGGGCGGCGCGTTCGCGATCGAGGCGACGTCCGGCTTCGGCGCGACGATCCTGATCGTGACCTTCGGCGCGCATCTGTTCCCGATCCCGACGCTGCTTCCAGTGATCGTGCCGCTCGGGCTCGTGCTGTCGGTCGCGCTGGCATGGCGCAACCGCGTCCACGTCGACCGCGGTCTCGTCGTCCGGCGCATCCTGCCGCTGATGGGACTCGGGGTCGCGATCGGGCTCGCGATCTTCGAACGAGCGTCGAACGACGGATTGCGCCGCGCACTCGGGTGTTTCGTCGTCGGCGTCGCGCTCGCCGAACTCTGGCGCATGCGGCTCGCGGCCGACCCGATGCATGCGCCGCGCCCGTTGCCGCCGATGGCCACTCGCGCCGCGCTGCTCGGCGCGGGCGTGATCCACGGCCTCTTCTCGTCCGGGGGGCCGCTGCTCGTCTACGCGCTCGGCCGGCTGCCGATCGAGAAACGCGCCTTCCGCGCGACACTCTCGACGGTGTGGGTCGTGCTCGCGTCCGCGCTCACGCTCGCGTACGCGTGGCAGGGGCGCGTCGGGCCCGAGTCGCTGCTCGCCACCGCCGCCCTGCTCCCCGTCCTCGCGACCGCGTTCGTCGTCGGCGACTGGGCGCACCACCGGCTCGACGAAGCGACGTTCCGCGTGCTCATCTACCTCCTGCTGATCGTGGCCGGCCTCAGCAACGCGTTCTGATCAAGCCGCGCGCGGCGAAGCCGTCCGCTCGACGCGGCTATTCTTCGCAATCACGCGCTCCCGGGCCGGGGGCGCTCGATTCGGAGGATTTCGTGCTCGCTCTCGTCCTCGCCGTGACCGTGGCCCTGCTGATCTCCG
>JALOQG010000195.1 GCA_025453505.1 Myxococcota bacterium
TCGACCTCTGCAGGTACCGTCTCGTAGACCAGCAACGGATCGACGCGCACGCCGAGTTCCCGCAGGCCTTCGACGAGTCGATCGCGCGAGAGCGATCCGTGCGGAACGAGCACGCGCTGGCCTGCGAGCGCGCCGCTCTCGCGCAGCGAGGCGAGCAGTCCCTCGGCGTCGGCGCGCGTCGTCGGCACTTCGGGCGCCGCGAAGCCCGCGCGCAGCGCTGCCGCCGCGGTCGCGGCGCCGACGCAGAGCGTGCGCGCGCGCAGCGCCTGCGGTTCGCGACCGGCGGCCACGAGCCGCTCCGCGAGGTGCCGCACCGCGTTCGCGCTCGTGAACACGACCGCATCGTACGCAGGCAGCGCCGCCACGACCGCGTCGAAACCGGGCGCAGCGACGCCCCGCGTCGCGATCATCGGGATCGAGATCGGCGCGCCGCCCGCCGCGCGGATCGCCGCCATCCACTCGCCGCTCTGCTCCGCCGGGCGCGTCACGAGCACGCGTCGCGCGAAGAGCGGCGCGTGTTCCCACCAGCCGATCTCGTCGCGCAGCCGCACCACGTCGCCGACGACGATCACCGCCGGCGCGGCGAGTCCGGCCTCGCGCACGCGTTGCGGCAGCTCCGCGAGAGGAGCCGTGACGACGCGCTGCCGCGGCGTTCCGCCCTCCATCACGACCGCGGCCGGCGTCTCGGGCGCGCGCCCGTGATCGATCAGCGCCGCCGCGATCTTCTCGAGATTCTTCATTCCCATCAGCACCACGAGCGTGTCGGCGCCCGTCGCGATGCGGTCCCAGCGGATCGACGTCCAGGGCCGGCCCGGATCGCGATGTCCGGTCACGACCGCGAAGGACGCCGCGTGACGCCGATCCGTGACGGGGATGCCGGCGAACGCCGGCGCGGCGAGTGCGGCCGTGACGCCGGGCACGATCTCGAAGGCGACGCCGGCCGCGCTGCATGCGCTGGCCTCCTCGCCGCCGCGCCCGAACACGAACGGATCGCCGCCCTTGAGCCGCACCACCATCCGGCCCGCTCGCGCGCGCGCCACCAGCAGCGCGTAGATCTCGTCCTGCGAGTCGGTCACGGCCTCGTGACTGCGCTTGCCGACGTCGATGCGCTCGGCGTTCGCGGGCGCGAAGTCGAGCAGCTCGCGCGCGACCAGCGAGTCGTAGACCACGACGTCGGCGCGCCGTAGCGCGTCGACACCGCGCAGCGTGATCAGGTCCGGGTCGCCGGGGCCCGCGCCGACCAGCACCACGCGACCGCTCACGACGCGGCCTCGTCGCGCAGCGCGGCGAGGATCGCGTCGCCGCCGCGGGCCAGCACCTGCTCCGCCACCTCGACGCCGACGCGCTCGGGATCGGATCCGTGCGCGTCTGCCCGCGCGATCTGCGTCCCGTCGCCGCTCGCGACGAGCCCGCGCAGCCAGAGCGTGCCGTCGCCGCCGACCTCCGCAAACGCCGCGAGCGGCACGTTGCAGTCTCCCTCGAGCCGCGTGAGGAAGGCGCGCTCCGCGAGGATCGCGCGCTCCGCCCGGAGATCGCCGATCGACGCGAGATCGCGGGCGAGAGCGTCGTCGGCGCGCGCCTCGATCGCGAGCACGCCCTGCCCCACCGCCGGCAGCAGCAACTCCGGCGCAATCCGCTCCGTCACGCGGTCGCCGAGTCCGAGCCGGTCGAGACCCGCGCACGCGAGGATCACCGCGTCGAAGCGGCCTTCCGCGAGCCGGTCGAGCCGCGTCGTCACGTTGCCTCGCAGCGGCAGGATCTCGAGGTCGGGGCGCTGCGCGCGGAGCTGCGTCGCGCGGCGCGCGCTGCCCGTACCGATGCGGGCGCCCTCCGGCAGCGACTCGACGCGCGCACCGGACGCACGCGCGACGAGCGCGTCGCGCGGGTCCGCGCGTTCCGGAAACGCCGCGAGCACGAGCCCGGGCGCGATGCGCGCGGGCAGATCCTTGGCGCTGTGCACGGCGAGATCGGCGCGGTCTTCGAGCAGCGCTTCCTCGATCTCCTTCACGAAGAGGCCCTTGCCGCCGACCTTCGCGAGCGACACGTCGGCGAGCCGGTCGCCGCTGGTCTTCAGCGTCACGAGGTCCACCGCGACGCCGAGCCGCTGCTCGACGCGCCGCGCGACCCAGCCGGACTGCGCGATCGCGAGCTGCGAACCGCGCGTCGCGAGCCGCAGCCGCCTCACGCGTCCTCCGCTTCGCGATCCGGCGCGCTCGCGGGCGTATCGGCCTCGGCGCCGGGCGCCGCCGGGTCGTCGAGCGCGAAGAGCACCTTGGCGGCCTCGAGATAGGCGAGCCCCTCCTCGCGCTCGGCGCGCTCGCGAAGACGCGACACCGGCGCGTGCAGGAGCTTGTTCACGATCGAGTGCGTCAGCGCCTCGACGCCCTTCCGTTCCGCATCGCCGAGACCGAGCTTCGCGAGCGCCTTGTCGAGCTCCGACTGGCGGATCGACTCGGCGCGCGCACGCAGCCGGCGGATCGTCGGAACCGCCTGGAGCGCCGAGAGCCAGCCGTCGAAGCGCTCGACTTCCTCCTGCACGATCGCCTCGGCGCGCACCGTCTCGCGGCGACGCTCTTCGGCGTTGGCCTCGGCGACTCCGGCGAGATCGTCGACGTCGTAGAGATACACGTCGTCGAGCTGGTTCACGACGGGATCGACGTTGTGCGGCACGCCGAGGTCGATGGTGAAGATCGGACGGCGGCCGCGCTCCCGCAGCGCCTTCTCGAAGAGCGGCGCGTCGAGCATCGGCCGGTCGACGCCGATCGAGGTCATCACGACGTCGGCCGCCGCGAGCAGCACGGGCAGTTCGTCGAGTCCGTGCGCCGTCGCGCCGAAGCGACTCGCGAGATCGGCGGCGTGTTCGGGCGTGCGGTTCGCGACCGCGACGCTCGCGAGTCCCGCACCGCGCAGCGCCTCGAGCGCCGCCTCGATCATCTCGCCGGCGCCGACCAGCAGCGCGTGCTTGTCGGCCAGCGACTCGAAGATCTGATGCGCGAGGTCGACGGCCACGCGCGCCACCGATACCGGGCGCGACGCGATCTCCGTTTCGGTGCGCACGCGCTTGGCGGACGCGAAGGCGCTGGTGAAGAGCCGATTCAGGAGCGGCCCGCAGGCGCCCCCTTCCGCCGCGACCCGATACGCGTCCTTCACCTGTCCGAGGATCTGCGGCTCGCCCACCACCAGCGAGTCGATCGAGGCCGCGACGCGGAACAGGTGCCGGACCGCGTCGCTGTCGACGTGTTCATACAGCATCGCGCTCTCGGAGCGGTGATGCGGCAGCGGCGACGCCTGACCGAGATCGCGATGGAAGAAGCCACGCAGCCGGTGGCGCGCGCGCTCGAGATTCGGGGCGGTCACGACGATCTCGACGCGGTTGCAGGTCGAGAGCAGCACCGCTTCTTCGATCTCCTCGCCCTCGACGAGCTTCTGGAGCCACGGCAGCGGGTCGTTCACCGTGAAGCGCTCGCGCACCTCGACCGGCGCGGTGCGGTGGTTCATGCCGACGAGGAGGATCTTCACGTCAGCGCTCCGACGCCGACCACGACGAAGAGCAGGAACGCGAAGCCGAGCGCCGCGCGCACGGCGGCCTCGCGGCCGCGCCGGCCCAGGCGGAAACGCGCGACCACGAGCGCGAGATAGATCGCCCATGCGACGGACGACCAGATCGCGTGCGCGCCGCCCGCGAAGAGTCGGCCCGTCTCTCCTTGCGTCCACAACATGCCGGCGACGACGCCGCAGGAGAGCAGCGGGAAGCCGAACGAGAGCGCGAGCGAGTTGACGCGGTCGAGCGCCTCGAGCGAAGGCAAGCGCCTGCGCCACGCCGCGGGCCGCTTCGACTTCAGCGCGCGATCGACCGCGATGAAGAGCGCGCCCGCGAGACCGGCGACGGCCAGCAGCGAGAGACCCGCGCTCGCGAGGATCACGTGCAGATGCGGCCAGGAGGTCGCGGACGTCGGCACCGGCTCGACTCCGCGCAGCGCGAGACTGGCGTAGAAGACGCCGACGAAGGCCAGCAGTGCCATGCCTGCGGCGAGTCCCTCGAGGCGTGCGCGGCGCAGCAGCGCGAGCGACTGCAGCACCCCGATCCACGCCATCAGCGAGACCGCCGTCGGCAGGTGCGTCAGCGACGGCGGGGACGGCATCGTGTGCAGTTGCGCAAACGCAAGACCGTGCACGAATGCGCCGGCGCCGAGCAGCCAGGGCGCGGCGCGGCCGAAACGCAGCTTCGGAATCGCGATCCCGAGGATCTGCGCGAGGCCCGCCACGAGGTAGAGGGCTGCGACGAGCTGATGGAGCTCAATGGCCACGCGCGAGTCGCTCCATCTGCTCGGCGATGCGCACGGCGTCCTGGACGGACTCGAAGACGCGGAAGGCCGGCTCCCCGGCGACGACGAAGCGGATTTCCTCGATGCACCCCGGATCGGCCGCTCCGCGACGCGCCTCCTCGAGCAGGATCTCGGCGCAGCGCTGGAGCGGCAGCGGTCCCGCGCCGAGCGCCGCCACGGCGACGGCCGTCGCGCCCTGTTCGCGCGCCGCCGCGAGACCCGTTCGGAACGCGGCGCGGACCGCATCCTCGCCGGCGGCTTTCCCTTCCAGCGATGCAATCCGGAACGGCGCCGGATCGGCTGCGATGTCGCCTTCGCGAATCGCGATGCGGGCGCGCGGCGCGGCGCTCATCACGCGTCCGGAAACAGCGCCGCGTCCACCAGCTCGACGAGCGCGTGGCCGATCGCGATGTGCGACTCCTGGATGCGCTGCGTGTCGTCGGACGGGACGACCAGTGCCAGATCCACGAGCGGCGCGAGTTTGCCGCCATCGCGACCCGCGAGAGCGATGGTGTGCAGGCCGCCGGCGCGCGCCGCTACGACGGCCGCCAGCACGTTCGGCGAGTTGCCCGAGGTCGAGATCGCGATCGCGACGTCGCCCGCGCGGCCGTGCGCTTCGACGAGTCGCGCGAAGACGCGATCGAAGCCGTAGTCGTTGCCGAGCGCGGTCAGGTCCGAGGTGTTCGCGGTGAGGGCGAGCGCCGGAAGCGCGGCGCGCTCGCGCGAGAGCCGGCCGCACCACTCGGCCGCGAGGTGCTGCGCGTCGGACGCGGACCCGCCGTTGCCGAAGAGCAGCACGCGACCGCCATTGCGGAAGCTCCCGGCCACGATCTCCGCGGCCCGGGCGACGGCGTCGGCCGCCTCTGCCGCGAAGGCGCGCTTCACGCGCGCGCTCTCCTCGAAGATCGCCCGCACGCGCTGTTCGGCAGCCTCTCGCGAGGAGGAGTCTCGAGTCAAAGCGCCTCCTGGCCCGGGCGGGGCCGTCGCGGTCCGCGATTCGTGTCGGCACGCCGATGGATTCACGAAAAACGTCGGAAATCCAGCAAGATGCAGCGTCGCGCAAGATACCGGCAGGGCTCCGGAGCGTCAAACCGGCGCGCTCGTCGTGCGCTGCACCGGGCCGGGCCCGAGACGGCACGAGGCGCTACAACTTGGCCGCGAAGCCCGAAGGAGACGAACGCGATGGCAGGTGTGGAAGAGGTCACGGACCAGGACTTCGACGCGACGATCTTGCAGTCGGACACGCCGGCGATCGTCGATTTCTGGGCCGAGTGGTGCGCGCCCTGCCGCGCGATCGCGCCGATCATCGCAGACCTCGCCGCCAGCTACGGTGGGCAGGTGAAGATCGTCAAGATGAACGTCGACGAGAATCCGGCGACACCGGCGCGCTACGGCGTGCGCGCGATCCCGACGATCCTCGCGTTCAAGGGCGGCGT
>JALOQG010000196.1 GCA_025453505.1 Myxococcota bacterium
AGCGCCGCGACGATGTCGTGCCGCGCGACGCCGGCGCCGAGCGAGACGAGCGTGGTGCGCAGCCGCGCGTCGCGCGCCGCGCGCGCGGCGAGATGCGAGAAGTGCGTGATCTCCGCGCCTTCGAGGAGCAGCTTCACGTGGTGCAGCTGCGCGTTCTCGCCGACGCGCACTTCGCCGAGCGCGTTGGTCCAGTGCGCACCCGGTCCGATGCTCACGTGGATCTCGTGCAGCGTCGCGCGCGAGCCCGGCTCGAGCACGACCGCGAAGCGCGGGTGCGCCGCCGCGGGCGCGGCTTCGGGAACCGACACGAAGACCAGCTCGATCGGGGTCGCCGCCGCGTGATCGCGCGGGATGCGCACGAACGCGCCGTCCGGTGCGAACGCGCGCGCGAGCTGCGCGAAGGCGCGGCCGTCGAAGATCTCTTCGCGTGCGCCGAACGGTTCGAGTACGGCCGCGTCGTCGGCGAGGAGCCGTGCGAACGGCGCCAGCGTGAGCGCCGAGCCGGCAGCCGCGAGCGCGGAGAGATCGGCCGCGAAGCGTCCGTTCACGAAGACCATGCGCGGCCCTTCGCACGGCGGAAGTCCCGCGGCGCCCAGCTGCGCGGGCGAAAGGGCGGGCGTCGCAGCCGGCCGCCACGCGTGCTTCGCGATCACCGCGGGGTTCGTGTACTTCCACTCTTCGTCGCGGCGCGTCGGGAAGCCGAGCTCCGCGAAGCGCGCGATCGCGCTCTTGCGCGACGCCTCGAGCCAGCCCGGCTCGCCCGCGCGCGTGGCCGCGGTCGCGGCGAAGAGCTCCGTCCAGTGGCGCTCGGGAGACGCGTCGCTCATGCGCGAGCCGCGCCGCCTTCGGCGGATTGTTGGATCCAGCCGTAGCCCTTGTCTTCCAGCTCGAGCGCCAGCGACTTGTCGCCGCTCTTCACGATCCGGCCGCCGGAGAGGACGTGCACGCGATCGGGCACGATGTGCTCGAGCAGGCGCTGGTAGTGCGTGATCACGAGCATCGACCGCTCGGGGCCGCGCAGCGCGTTGACGCCGCCGGCGACGATGCGCAGCGCGTCGATGTCGAGGCCCGAGTCGGTCTCGTCGAGCACCGCGAGCTTCGGATCGAGCAGCGCCATCTGGAGGATCTCGTTGCGCTTCTTCTCGCCGCCCGAGAAGCCTTCGTTCAGCGCGCGCTGCATCAACTTGTCGCTCATCTCGACCAGCTTCATCTTCTGGCGCGCGAGCTGCAGGAACTCCATCGCGTCGAGTTCTTCGATGCCGCGGTGCTGGCGCACCGCGTTCACGGCCTGCTTGAGGAAGTAGAGGTTCGAGACGCCGGGGATCTCGACCGGATACTGGAACGCCAGGAAGACGCCGGCGCGCGCGCGTTCTTCCGGTGCCATCGCGGTCAGGTCCTTGCCCTCGAAGAGCACCTGCCCGGCGGTGACTTCGTAGCCCGGCTTGCCCGCCAGCACGTTCGCGAGCGTGCTCTTGCCCGAGCCGTTCGGTCCCATCACGGCGTGCACTTCGCCCGGCATCAGCACGAGGTCGATCCCCTTCAGGATCGGCGTCCCGCCGGCCGTGGCGTGCAGTCCGCGGATTTCGAGCATCGGAGTCGTCATCGCTATCCCACCGCTCCTTCGAGAGAGACGCCGAGGAGCTTCTGCGCCTCGACCGCGAATTCCATCGGCAGCTCCTTCAGCACGCGCTTGCAGAAGCCGTTGACGATCATGTTGACGGCGTCCTCTTCCGAGATGCCGCGCTGGCGGCAGTAGAAGAGCTGGTCCTCGCCGATCTTCGATGTGGTCGCCTCGTGCTCGACCTTCGCCGTCGGATTCTGCACCTCGAGGTACGGGAAGGTGTGCGCGCCGCAGGTGTCGCCGATCAGCAGCGAGTCGCACTGCGAATGGTTGCGCGCGCCTTCGGCGCCCTTCTGGATCCGCACCAGGCCGCGATACGTGTTCTGGCCGTGCGCGGCGCTGATGCCCTTCGAGACGATCGTCGACTTCGTGTTCTTCCCGATGTGGATCATCTTGGTGCCGGTGTCGGCCTGCTGGCGCTTGCTGGTCAGCGCGACCGAGTAGAACTCGCCGACCGAGTCGTCGCCGAGCAGGATGCAGCTCGGGTACTTCCAGGTGATCGCAGAGCCGGTCTCGACCTGCGTCCACGAGATCTTCGAGCGCCGGCCGGCGCACTTGCCGCGCTTGGTGACGAAGTTGTAGATGCCGCCCTTGCCGTCGGCGTCGCCGGGGTACCAGTTCTGCACCGTCGAGTACTTGATCACTGCGTCGTCGAGCGCGACCAGCTCGACGACCGCCGCGTGGAGCTGGTTCTCGTCGCGCTGCGGCGCGGTGCAGCCTTCGAGGTAGGACACGTACGCGCCCTTGTCGGCGATGATCAGCGTGCGCTCGAACTGGCCGGTCTCCGACGCGTTGATCCGGAAGTAGGTCGAGAGCTCCATCGGGCAGCGCACGCCCGGCGGGATGTAGACGAACGAGCCGTCGGTGAAGACGGCGGAGTTCAGCGCGGCGAAGAAGTTGTCGCCCTGCGGCACCACCGATCCGAGGTACTGCTGCACCAGCTCGGGCGCCTTGTGCACCGCTTCCGAGAACGGGCAGAAGATGATGCCGTGCTTCTCCAGCTCCTTCTTGAAGGTGGTGGCGACGGAGACCGAATCGAAGACGGCGTCCACCGCGACGCCCGCGAGCCGCTTCTGCTCGTCGAGCGAGATGCCGAGCTTCTCGTAGGTGCGGCGCAGCTCGGGGTCGAGCTCGTCGAGCGAATCGAGCTTCACCTTCTGCTTCGGCGCCGCGTAGTAGCGGATCGCCTGGTAGTCGATCTCCGGGTACGAGACCTTCGCCCAGTGGTGCGGCTCGGCCATCTTCTGCCAGCGGCGATACGCCTCGAGCCGCCACTCGACCATCCACGCCGGCTCTTCCTTCTTGGCCGAGATGAAGCGGATCACGTCCTCGCTGAGCCCGGGCTCGACGATGTCCATCTCGATGTCGGTCGTGAAGCCCCATTCGTAGTCGCGATTGGCGAGCTGTTCGAGGGTCTCATTCGACATGGATGCGCTCCTGCGGCAGGGGGTAGAGAGTGGGAGGCGGCGGTCCGACGAGGTCCGAGAGCCGTACGTCCGCGAGCGACTGCCGGACCACCCGGTTGATGCGCTGCCACGGTGCGCGCACGCGGCAGCTCGCCTCGCGCTCGCACGAGCCGCTGCCGCACTCGGTCAGCGCGATCGGGCCTTCGAGCGCGTCGATCACGTCCACCACCGAGATCTCGGCGGGCGAGCGCGCCAGCGAGTAGCCGCCCTTCACGCCGCGGTGCGAGGCGAGGAAGCCTTCGCGCGCGAGCACCTTCAGGATCTTCGAGACCATCGGCAGCGGCAGGTGCGCCGATTCCGCCAGCTCGCGCGCATTGGTGTGCCGCGTGGGATCGCCGGCCGCGAGGTGCGTGAGCAGCACCAGGCCGTAATCCGTGACGCGACTCATGCGCAGCATGCGGGGGATCCTCCGGTCTCGACGAGGCCGCCCGAAGATAAGGGACCAATTCAGTGCTGTAAATAGAGGACCGCTGCGATCCGGATTCCGGAGAATCTACGGATTCGTCAATGAAATCAAACGGATGCCGTCTCCGAGCTGGACCCGGGCGACGGCTGCGCCGGGCTCGACGCGCGGATGGCGGAGCGCCAGTTCGCTGCCGCCGGCACGCGCCTCGGCGCCGCGCGCGACGAGCCGGACCGGAGTGCCGCTCGCCGGCCGCCACTCGACGGCGAAGCCCTCGATCGCGACGGACGTCACCGCTCCGATCGGCACCTCGCGCAGCGCATCCGCGAGCAGCGGCGCGACCGCCACCGACTCGACGCGTTCGCCCTCGATCTCGACCGACACGCCATCGAGTCGCAGCGCGTCGAAGCCGCGGATGCGGAAGGGACCGATCTCGCGCCGCTCCACGGCGGCCGACTCGACGCGGACGTCCACGCGCGCGCCGTCGAGAGTGGTCGCGTAGTGGAGGCCGGAGGCGGCGAAGGGCAGTCCCTTGGCGGCACGCCCCGGATCACCTCGATCGGAAGCACCCGTTCGCAGCAGGCAAGCGATGCCGAGTGTCACCGCCATTGCGACGCCTGCGATGGCTCTTCGCACCTTCATCGCCGCCTGCGCAGACCTCGACGAAGGCCGAGCACCCCGATCGCCACGAATCCGATGGCGCCGCTTCCGGGCTCCGGCGCCTGGATGCTGAAGAACGTGTCGTCGCCGTAGCTGAAGGTTCCGATCCAGATCGCGGTTCCTGCTGGGACGACCGGTACTACATAGTAGTAGTACCACTCACGTGTCGTTATCGGACCGCAGCTTTCCCCAACGGAGGAATTACCCAACCATGGGTAGTTGACCGCGTAGAAGGTGCCGATCAGGTTCTGACCCGAAGGATGGGGATACCCCGCGTACGCCGCGACGCCCAAGGTGTACACGCGATCGGAATCGCGAGTGTCGACGCAGAATCGCAGGTCGACGGGGCCGCTGCTCACGGTGGTGTAGCGGTACCACATTGGGTAGCTCCCGCTGACGAACCCCTCGGTGAGTCCACGCTCGATGCGGAGAGCGTCTTCGGCGAGGGCCCCGCAAGGGCGAAGATGGCCGCCCGCCAATACCGTCGGCGTAACGCCCCCGAGCGGAAAGAGGCCGCCCCAGGTCGGATCGGCGTCACAGCCGTCTACGAAGTTGCGTGGGTCGTACTCGGAGTCGTAAAGGACCGGAGGCAGCAGCGTCCGCGGTGAGATCGGTGGATTCGGGCCGCCGCCGAGCAGCGCGCAGGGCTGGAACTGCGACTCGCCGAAGATCTTCGAGTTGTATTCGAACGGCGCGCAGGTCAGCAGCGACGTCCGCAGATCCGCGAGGCGGGATCGCAGCCGCTCCTCCCAGTCGAGATGTCGTTCACCATACGAGAGGAAGCAGCAATCGTCGCTCGCCCGGATCGCCGCGGAGGCGGACTCGTAGGCGCCGATCGCCGCGAGGAGTGCGTCGCGCGCGTCGAGCAGGATCGCCGCGCCGTCCGGCGCGAGCGTCCCCAGCGACGGATCCGGATCGAGCACGTTGGCCTGGATCGCGAGCACGAAGTCGGGATCGAGCACCTCGTCGAGATCGACGTCGAGGTCGTAGGCGTACGAGAAGAGCAGCGCCGCGCGCGCGAGGTGCAGCCCAGTCTCCCACAGCTTCCACTCGCCGGCGGCGAACACGAGATCTTCGGAGACGTTCGGCACCGAGTGGTCGAGCGCGTCGAGGAGCTGCACGACCTCCGCACCCGTGACGGTCGTCGCGTAGGACGGCGACACGGCGGCGAGATCCGCGAGCGAGGCGTCGATCCCTGCGAGCAGCGGACCGGCGAAGAAACCCTGCACCTCTGCGCCGCGCGGCGAATCGGGCGGCAGGTCGAGCCGATGTTCGGCGTCGCGCGGCGGATCGATGCTGCCGTCGAGCACCGAGCGTTGATCGGACGGAAACGCGAAGAGTTCGAGGAGCTCCTTCAGCGAGTCGATCTCGCCGGGATCGCCGGCGCCCTCGTCGTCGAGGAAGCGCGCGATGCGCGCGGCGGAACGGAACGCGTGCGCCGCCTCGTCGTCGTCGGCCGGCGGCGTCGCGATCGCCAGCGTGAAATCCGATTCGGCGCCGGCGAAGTCGCGCGCGAACAACTTCGCGCGGCCGTCTTCGAGCGGTCCCGCGTTGGAAAGGGCGGGTGCGAGGAACAAGGTCACCGAGAAGAGTCGCAGGCGGGAC